>NZ_LYRQ01000031.1:0-54849 GCF_001661605.1 Pseudoalteromonas sp. MQS005
ATACAACGCCAAACGCGTTTTATGCGACAGTTTAAGCAAGAAGTTAATAGACTAAAGTAGATACTTGAAGACTTTATTATCAGAATTCCAAATTTTAGTAAGCTCGATTAAATCGAACTTGCACCAAATTTGCTTGGTGACAATAGCGTTTTGGACCCACCTGACCCCATGCCGAACTCAGCAGTGAAACGAAACAGCGCCGATGATAGTGTAGCATTTGCTATGTGAAAGTAGGACATTACCAGGCTCCAAATAAGAGAAACCCGTTACAGCGATGTGACGGGTTTTTTACGTCTGCAGGAAAGTGAAAATGCAGGTTCGAGGTGAAAGGTATTAGGTTAAAGGAAGAGAGTTGATCAGAGCTGACACCACGATATTCTACTGCGTTGTTGCTACGAAGTAGCGCACCATGGCTCCAAATTTAGAAAGCCCGACTCACTGAGTCGGGCTTTTTTAAACGTTCCAAAATTAGATGAAAGGCCTGAGGTTAAAGAAAAATATTCATAGCCAAAAACACACTAACTGCACTGTTGTTCGTTAGTATTGTTTATACAAATAATTAGCTTAGAACAGTCCATAGGCTTCAGTCTCTTGCTCTTGTGCGTTGCTAGAGGTTTGAAGCTCTTTGGGTTTAAATATAGCGCTTGGATCAATAAGTACGCTGTGTTTGTCGGCTAGCTTAATTAATCCATGCATCATATTTCTTGTTTGTGGATCAATATCAAAGCCTATTTCAGTCAACTTATCGAGAGGTTTTATATCTTCTTGTTTATATTCAATATTATCTTCTACTTTATCAACTAATAAGCCAACATGCGGGGTCATTCCATCTTTTGTTGTAAAAACAATAATCGGTTTATAGTCTAAGGTTATTTGCTCTTTGGCTGATTCAAATAAGCGCTCTAATTGGATCAGCTCATGGCGCTTTACAATTTCAAGTTGTATGAGTACTTGTTTACTATTTTTTTGTTTATGTACTTTAATAGCGTCTTCTACTTTTTGTAAAAGTGATTTAAACGGCTCATTAAAGCGTGACATCGTACTTTTTAATTCGTCGTTATCGGTTTTAAATTCCATATAAAATTGTTCAAAGTCAGCAAGCTCATATTGACTCGTATTTAACGAATTTTGCGAACTTAGTAACGCTTGCTCTAATTGATTAAACCAAGCAATGAGTTGTTTTTGCCAAGATTTAAGTTGCTTTAACGCATCACGGTTACTGTGCTCGGTAGATACGCCATTTAAAATTATTCCTAAGTCAAATACTGGGGTTGGGATCCCCATATAATCTTTAACGCCTAGGAAGCTCTTGTTATCGTTAGGCAGCACCGTGAGGTTATTATGAAATTGTTCCGTTAATAAGATATCAAGAATCTTAAGTGAAATGGTTTTATAACCCACTTTAAAATTAATTAAGTCCATGGCTTCCTCACATACTAAGTTTGTATACTAAGGATAGAACAATATTTGCAAGGTATTTATTTATTCACATAATAAGAGCGATAAACATTACGTTTATTGTTGTTTTCAGTATTTATGAATAACTTTTGGATAAGTGTATCGGTTACTAATAAAGAATTAAGCTCATTCATTAGGCAGGATTGCTGAAGGGGGAATTGACAGTTTTTCGCTGCTTTGCTAAATGCCATAGCGTTAATATAACCCTCAAAATGAAGACGACTCGGTTTTTTAATGTTGCTCGCTTGCATATCGGCTAAAAACTCAGTACAAAAATTATCGTTACAATTTAGTGGGTTTGGAACAATCTCAGTTACCATAATATTTGATGGTGAGTTTACTTCATCAAATAAGTCAAAGCTGGGTACAAACGAAACGCTAGTATATTCAGGATTAAACCCTTGCTTTTGGGCACTATTAATAAACTCAGAGAGTGGTTCATAAGTGCCGACTAAACAGATTGCCGTAACTCCGCTTAATTTTAAGGTATTAAGTGCTGACTCCACATCTTGGCTATTGCGTTTGTAGCGAGCAACTATTACCGGTGTAAGGTTATATTTAGCGAGCGCTTCTCTTAGTCCTGATTCTACATATAAGCCAAATTCGTCAGCCTGTATAAACAGCCCTATTTTACTATGTTTATGCTCTTCAACGAGGTATTTGATTTGTTCTTGTGCTTCGTCGTTATAGCTTGCTCTTAAGTTAAATGCTTTAACTGACGGTTTTTCACGTAGAAAGCTCGCCCCGCTAAAAGGCATTAAGAACGGAATTTTTGATTGCTCTAGTAAAGGTATAATTGCATGGCTGGTTGGGGTACCCATTGCACCAAACAGGGCATCAACTTTATTTGTGTAAATAAACTCACGAGTATTATTAACGGTTTGTTTGGGTTCATAGTGATCATCAGCAACTAAAAGTAGCACCTTAGCGCCATTAATACCCCCAGCGTTATTAACTTTGTCAAAATAAACGCTGCTACCTTTATGTAACTGTTGGCCAATATTTTTAGCAGGGCCAGTCAGTGCAGTAGACATGCCCAGCTTAATTACTTTGTCGTTGGTTTGCTCGGCATGCGCGAAAGTTTGCCCAAGCACTAATGCTATAAGGACAATGTTAAGGTTTACTATTATGCGAAATGCGCTCATACCAATTATTTACAGCCTTTTTAAATAATGTATTAAATGACTTTGTGCCATTCAAACCTAACTGACTTTGGATATTTTTCGGTGTCCAATTTTGTAATACTAGCCTAATAAAAACATATTGGAAATTATCGTCATCGGTTGGCAAGCTATACGGCAATGCCCAAAAACGTCGCCAGAGTAATGGTTTTATATTAAAAAGCTGGTAGTCACTTGTTAACATAGACTTTAATCTTGATTGCTCAGTGATACTGCCGGTATGAGTATTAAAATGAGAGACAATTTTCGCGACCAGTTGATAATCAAGCTGACTATAGTGATCGAGTAGTTGCAAAGGGAAATCGGCTTCAAACTGTGCTACTAATTGCTCTACTAGTTGGTCACTTTTAGTTAAGCTTTTAACAACTAATGCACTGTGCTCGCCCGTTGCCTTATCTTTTTGAAAACCGAGTTTAACTAAATCAAAGCCATTACTTTGCCAAAAACTGAGTAATTGCGCATTGCCACCAAAGCTGGCACCAAACCAATGACACTCGCTCTGCAATTGTTGTTCACAGTATTTAAGTAACTGTGTGCCTATTTTTTTGTTGTGATGCTGTGGATCAATGGCAATACGCACCACGCGGGCGCAGTGTTGTTTTAAAACATCAGCATTAAAACTCAATTGTGCTAGCGTTTGTGCCATTAAGTGACCTTGAGGCCTACGCTTTCCTTGTGCTATTTCATTGCTCATGGCAGCATTAAACCCACCTTCAATCGCAATTAAACAGACACCCAGAATATTATCACCTTGTTGGCAAACAAATACATGTTGTTTAGTGGCGTCTAGTAAGTGGCGTAAATCATTCACACTGGTTTGATAATGTGCCAGCGTTAGCAACCCAATCACTTGATAAAGTAGTGACTCGTTACTAGCAAGTTGATGTGCCTGTAATTGCTTAAATTGCAAAGGGGTAGAGTGTAAGGTGACGCTGTGATGTTCAGCATCTAAGGCTAATAACGTGCGAATGTGCAGCTCTAATGGGTCCTGCTTTGCAAAGCGAATAGGCTGCTCAAGAGTCATGCTGCGCATATTTTTAAAATGCGTTTTAATGTAGCGAGTAAACTTTAGAATATAGCCGCGACCATTGCCTTCATAGCCAACCATGGTGCTTGAAAATACCACGCGAGGATAAAGGTGGAGTAGTTTTATGAGCATTGGAACAGGGATTGCTGCTGCTTCATCAATTAATAGCAAGTCACACTCAGGCTGTTCGTTAAGTAGTTGATCAGGTGCAATATATTGCATGTTTGCAATGCATTTATTGCCTGCTTGATACTCCAAATTAAGTGCGTTTGCTAAATGTTTAAAGCTGCTGTGCAATGCGCGAAATTGCATAGAGCTGATGAGGATTTTTTTATCGCTGAGCTCGCTTGCGGCAATCCCTAATGCCGCTGATTTACCCCGTCCCCGATCAGCATTAATCAATAATGGTCTATTTGCCCGTCCGTGCGCGGTTTTTTTTATTAATTCAACACATTGTTGTTGCTCGGTAAAATCTATAGTACCTGCTGATGCATCAATGTCGGCAAGAGTAACCCAGCCATCTTGTTGATTAAAATGTAATAAAGAGGCGCTGCTCAGTAAGTGCTTTAAACGTTGATTAAAAAAGCTGTATTGATGCGCTTGTCCAAATGATTGAAATAATGGCAGCGCAGGATCGCACCAATGTTCAAGTGATTCGAGCGGTGGAAGTAATACAATTAAAAAGCCACCCGCTTGAACTACGCCCGCTAAGGCTGCTAGTTTATCTGGCACCAGTCCACTGTAGCCATCATAAACAGCATGGGCGCACTCTTGCCCTAAAATTTGATGGGTATGCTCTGGCCAATGTGCATTAACTAAATTTGTGTTTTTAGAAAGAACAAAAGAGGGTTGCTGTAATTGAGCAAGCAGCTGAGTGCATTGCTCATAACACCAATTTTTATCGCCTGTAAGCAACAGTAACTGACGATGTTTAGCATTCGTTAGCTGCTGTTGCAGATGCTCTATAACGCGGTTAAACGGCTTGTAGTCTTGCATAAGCTGTTACTAACCACTTACTACCTAAGTCGTCAAAGTTAACTTGTACTCGCGATTGTGCGCCACTGCCTTCGTAATTAAGCACCGTACCAATGCCAAATTTTGCATGTAGCACCCGTTGACCTAAATTAAACCCGCTTTCTTCAAAGGCGGCATGGCTAACCGATGCACTAAAGCGACCAACTGCTGGCGGGCGAGAAACCTGGGTTTTAATGCGAATTTCTTCTACGCAGTCTTCGGGTATTTCACGTAAAAAACGCGATGGGCTGTGGTATTTTTCTTGACCATATAAACGGCGGCTTTCTGCGTGGCTTATATACAGTTTATCCATAGCACGGGTCATACCTACATAACAAAGGCGGCGTTCTTCTTCTAAACGGCCCGTTTCTTCATTACTTTGTTGTGATGGGAACATGCCCTCTTCAACACCGACCATAAATACCAGCGGAAACTCTAAGCCTTTAGCTGAGTGAAGAGTCATCATTTGTACCGCATCTTCATGTTCATCAGCTTGCCCTTCACCTGATTCAAGCGAGGTGTAGGCTAAAAAGCCTTGTAGTGGTGAACTAAATTCTTCCTCTTCAGGGAGTTCATATTGATCGCAGGCGCTAATTAATTCTTCTAAGTTTTCAACCCGAGCACGGCCTTTTTCACCTTTTTCAGCCTGATACATTGCCATTAACCCTGAGGTTTGAATGGCATATTTAGCCTGCTCGTGCAGCGTTAAGTCACTAATTTTATCTTCAATATGTTCAATTAACTCAACAAACTTGGCAACAGCTCCAGAAGCGCGACCCGATAAATGCTGTTGCTCTACAATGGCTTTAGCAGCATACCAAAGCGGCAAAGATTCAGCGCGAGCGCAGTCACGTATATGGCTTAATGTTTTATCGCCAATGCCGCGGGCGGGCGTATTAATAACACGCTCAAATGCCGCATCATCTTGGCGGTTACCCACTAAGCGTAAGTATGAAAGAGCATCTTTAATTTCTTGGCGTTCGAAGAATCGCATACCGCCATAAATTCGGTATTTTAAACCTTCTTGTAGCATTGCTTCTTCAAGTACCCGCGATTGCGCATTACTACGATATAAAATAGCCGCATCTTGTAGTGCGTTACCAGCATTAAGCCAGCTACGTAATTTGCTACTCACAAAGCGTGCTTCATCTAGCTCATTAAAAGCAGCATAAATAGAAATAGGTTCACCGTCGTTACCGTCGGTCCATAAACTTTTACCCATTCGCTCGGAGTTATTTTGAATTAACGCGTTTGAGGCTTTAAGTATAGTGGCAGTAGAGCGATAGTTTTGCTCAAGGCGAATCGTCTCTGCGTCAAAATCGGTTAAAAAGCGTTTAATGTTTTCTATTTTCGCGCCGCGCCAACCATAAATACTTTGGTCATCATCGCCTACAATCATGATACTGCTGGTATCGCCCGCAAGTAGTTTTAACCACGCATATTGAATGGTGT
The DNA here is from genome assembly GCF_001661605.1 of Pseudoalteromonas sp. MQS005. Classification (NCBI taxonomy): domain Bacteria; kingdom Pseudomonadati; phylum Pseudomonadota; class Gammaproteobacteria; order Alteromonadales; family Pseudoalteromonadaceae; genus Pseudoalteromonas; species Pseudoalteromonas sp. MQS005. The sequence goes on from NZ_LYRQ01000031.1 coordinate 6,133, forward strand.
TGGTATCTTGAAACTCGTCTACGAGCATGTGCGCAAAGCGCTGCTGATAATGACGCAGCAAGGTTGGGTTATTTTTAAGAACCTCATAGCTACGTAGTAATATTTCTGCAAAATCAACTAGGCCCGCTCTATCACAGGCTTCTTGATAGGCGGCGTAAACACGCAGCATCATTTGTTCGTTAATATCGTATGCTTGAATATCTTTAGGGCGCAGAGCTTCATCTTTTTTAGCGCTTATGTACCAACCAAACTGCTTTGCCGGCCATTTTTTATCATCAATATTCATCGATTTTAATAAGCGCTTGATCATACGAAGCTGATCGTCAGAGTCTAAAATTTGAAAGGCTTCTGGTAACTTTGCTTCACGGTGATGTGCACGCAAAATTCGGTGCGATAAACCATGGAAAGTACCAATCCACATACCGCCTACAGGGGCTTTTAATGTTTCTTCAACCCGCGAGCGCATTTCTTTAGCGGCTTTATTAGTAAAGGTTACCGCAAAAATACTGTAGGCAGAGGCTTGCTCTACTTGCATTAACCAGGCAATACGATGAACCAATACTCGAGTTTTACCTGAACCTGCTCCTGCTAATACCAGCATGTTTTGTAATGGCGCTGCAACGGCATCGCGTTGTTTATCATTTAAGCCATCGAGTAATTCTGAAACGTCCATCGTTACGCCTTTTTAATCAATAATGAGAGCAGTATAACAGGTGTTTTTGTTAGGCTAAATAAAATACTGTTTTTATAAACAGCTATTTATAAAATACGTATTTAAGTTGTTGAATAATTAACAGTATAAACTGAGCAAGTAACTAAAATAGCTATTTAAAATTGCTAATTTGACTTATTTTTGGCAAAAAATACTAAACTGATAAATTCGTAATAATTTAACTGTATGATTTGTAAGCCTTAATAAATTGGCATAAAGTGTGTAAGTATAAATAATAAGTACAAATACAAAATTAATTAAACTACAGAGGTTAGTATGTCTCAACAAGGTTCTGGCGGTAACGTAATCGCAGCATTATGTAATATTTTTTTCCCCGGTTTAGGGCAGTTGGTGCAGGGCCGTATTTTAGCGGCACTTGTTTTTGCAATTCTGGTTTTTGGCGGCTATGCGTTATGGTTTTTAGTGGTTCCAGCCGTAATTGGAGCCGTATTCCATTTATGGGCAATTATTGATGCTGCACGCTATCGCTCAGGCGGTTAGCTAAATTGATGATGCTAAATAGCGCCTTATGGCGCTATTTTTGTATCTGGCTTTCATTATTCATAGCTGATTAGGTTATAATCTGTTGCATTAGCAGTACTGGAATAAAGTTATGGAATACCAATTCATTCGCGATCCTATTAGTGGGTTAAGAATTAAAATTAGCAGCGAGCACGCGATTATAGGCCGTTGGTTAAATGAAGAAATAGGCAAAGATAAAGTGGCGATGGTGCAGGCACTTATTAGCTCGGTGAGTTCAAGCTTTGAGCCGGTAACACTTAAAGGCCAAGAAATTGACCTAATTCTATCTAAAGATGAAGCATTATTCGAAGCGCATGCGCTGCATCAAGATAACGAAGATATATTAGCCTACCAAGATGACGAACTCATGCTTGAAGAGAATGATTTAAGCAGTGGTTGTGGTTTTGAAGACTTTGTTGACCTGATCAACTCGTGGCATGAGTTTTCGGCTGGTCGTTAAGTTATATTATCTGTATTATTACCCTAATTATAAATCCAACAGTGGAACCAATATGTCTGCGAATTTAAACAAACTAGTTGTTATGCTAGAAATGCAAAATGCCATGAATACCAAAGTACATGAGCAATGGTTTAGTCAAGGCTTTGAATGGTATAGAGCTATTTGGGTTGAATGTGCAGAAATGCTGGACCATTACGGTTGGAAATGGTGGAAAAAGCAAACCCCAGATACTGAGCAAGTGATTTTAGAGCTGGTTGATATTTTTCATTTTGGTTTATCGCTACGTATCGACGGTAAGACCAGTTATGAGCAAATAGCAACACAGCTACAAACTCAAATGAGCGCCCCACAGCAAGGCGATGATTTTAAACAAACGCTTGAATTATTAGCGGCCAGTGCGGTTGCCAATAAAACTTTTAACGCGGCTGCTTTTGCCGGTTGTATGGCACAAATCGGTATGGATATTGATGATTTATATCGTGGCTATGTGGGTAAAAATACGCTGAACTTCTTCCGTCAGGATCATGGTTACAAAGAGGGTAGCTACATTAAAGTGTGGCATGGCAAAGAAGATAACGAACACTTAGTTGAAGTAGTTAAAAGCCTTGATACTGAGCATGCAGATTTTGCAAAACAGGTATATCAAGGCTTAGTAGCGCGTTACCCTCAGGGCGAATAAGCCAGGGTCTGTTGACCTTTGCGGATTACAATTTGTTCAAACTAGGGGCGGTTTAATCGCGACGCGAGGTTTGTAACCTAGTGGGCTAAGTAAAAACCGAGCAACTAAGAGTAAATCGCCCCTAGGCAGAACCCTTCGGGCAGCGCCTGTTTGGCATTGATGCTGCGTTATCGCCTATTTATGGGGAATAACCACACCACATAGGCTCTGCCTTGCCTAAATACCAAACAGACTGCTGCAAATTTAACCTTGAAAGATCAACAGACCCTAAATAAGCTTACGGTAATCGGTTACGCTTAAGTAATCGGTTATATCGTTATGTGGTTGCTGGCTATTCGGGTTAGCAACCGCAAGTAAATGCTCAATGCCGTATTCTCGAGCGGCATTTAATACCGGTAAGCTGTCATCTACAAATAATGTGCGGCTTTTATCAAACCCTAAATCCCCTTGAACCTTATGCCACAAACTTTGTTGCTCCTTACTTACCCCATATTCATGCGTTGACACCACCCCGTCTAAGTAGTTATCAATGGCGGTATGTTCAAATTTAAGCATTACGCATTCTGGATGAGCATTGGTAAGTAAAATGAGTTCTTTACCTGCACGTCGAAGTTCAGTTAAAAAATGCGGAACATCTTCACGTATTTTAATTAAATGTGCAGATTGGCGCTTTAGTTCGAGAATAGGTAAGTTTAGCTGTGCTTCCCAATAGTCAGAGCAGTACCACTGAATTTTGCCACTCACAGCCTGATAGCGTTTTAAGATATCTGCGCGGGCTGCCTCAAAACTGATATTTTGAGCCAGAGCATGTTGTTGTGGAACAACATTGAGCCAAAAGTCAGTGTCGTAATGTAAATCAAGTAAAGTCCCGTCCATGTCGAGTAATACAGTATCGATTTTTGACCAATTGAGCATGATATATCCTTGTGGAAATTGAGGCGTTAAATGATTACGTTGCGATGAAATGCTTGTAAGCGAAATATAATGGGCTCTGTTAATTGAACTATAAAAACATATACCCAATGATGAAATATTAAGGGCGAATTCAATAACGCCAGGTAAATATTTAACCTTAACTACGGGTAAGATATTTTATGATTAATTCTGCATTTAAATTGCTTTTAATTCAAACTGAAACTCGCATCTTATACTCATTTGGGTATATGATTAGTATAACTGCAATGATAGCAAATTGATGCCCATGACACAGAAAAAGCACCCAACACCACCACAAATTCTCAGTAATAATGTTGTCGCTAAAAGTCGCTTATTTACTGTGGAGTCTTTAGAACTAAAATTTTCAAATGACGAAGAGCGTCAGTATGAACGAATTCGCGGCGGTGGCCGTGGAGCCGTTATGATTGTCCCCATCACAGCTGAAAACGAACTACTACTCGTTCGAGAGTATTGCGCCGGCACCAATGACTATCAGTTAGGTTTCCCTAAAGGATTAATTGACCCCGGTGAAACACCTGAGCAAGCGGCAAACCGAGAGCTCAAAGAAGAAATTGGCTTTGGTGCAGAATACTTTGAAGCACTTAAAACGGTCACTATGGCGCCTAGTTATTTCAATGCCACTATGCATATTCTCTTTGCTAAAGATTTATACCCTGAAACCCTATTAGGTGATGAGCCAGAGCCATTAGTGCTTGTTAAATGGCCACTTGCGCAGTGGCAGTCGCTATTAGAACAACCTGACTTTACTGAAGCACGTAGTGTTGCCGCTCTGCTATTATTAGATAAGTACTTAGCCTCAGGAGCGACTAATGGATAAATTACTTGAACCATGCATAACACTTGCCCAAAGTGCAGGTGATGCAATTATGGCTATTTATAAAAAAGATGATATTGGTCAACAAGAAAAATCAGACAATACGCCAGTTACTAAAGCAGATTTAGCCGCAAACGATGTACTTGTTGCTGGCTTAAAAGCGCTAGCTCCCGATATTCCTATTATGTCAGAAGAGACGCCGATCCCAGCATTGGAAGACAGGCAGCACTGGCAACGCTATTGGCTGCTTGATCCGATGGATGGCACCGGTGAATTTATATTAGAAAGCGGCGACTTTGCCGTTAATATTGCGCTGATAGAAAATAATCATCCTGTATTGGGAGTGATTCATTGGCCAGCAAAAGACGTGACCTATTTTGCTACCGCTAATAATGGGGCGTTTAAGCGTAAAGGCGAGCATGATAAACAAATATTTGTAGCGCCTCCCGAAAGTTTAACTTTGGCTGTAAGTCGCCGCCAAAAAATAGAAGCCGTGAGTCAGTATTTAAATGCGCAATTTGCAACGGTGGCTTTAGGCTCATGTTCGCTTAAAGCTTGTATTGTTGCTGAAGGTAAAGCTGACTGCTTTTTAAGAATTGGTCCCACTGGTGAATGGGACACTGGCGCATCACAAGTAATAGTTGAAGAGGCGGGGGGGTGTATTACCGATGCTGAGTTTAACCCTTTGACCTATAACCAAAGGGAAAGCACAGAAAACCCAGACTTTATTGTTATGGGTCATCCCGATTGGGAGTGGCAAAAAATGATAAACCCACATCAGCGATTAGTGTAATAACCGCCGTTTGATGGGTTTTTGTTCACTTAAACGTTTTTAATTAGTAAAACCTTGCATTATAGGTTTATTCCTATATTATAGCGCTCTCTTCGAAACAGGCTTGTGAATAACACGATACTGTTACAAAGAAATTACAGGCGCGGGATGGAGCAGCCTGGTAGCTCGTCGGGCTCATAACCCGAAGGTCGTCGGTTCAAATCCGGCTCCCGCAACCAATTTCCTCTAGAGGTTTGAGGTTACTGTAAACTCTAACTTAAGAGATTAAATTAAGTAGTCGATAGACTTAAAATATACAGGCGCGGGATGGAGCAGCCTGGTAGCTCGTCGGGCTCATAACCCGAAGGTCGTCGGTTCAAATCCGGCTCCCGCAACCAATTTTTCATTGGAAGCCAAGTTGTAATGTAAGCAACTATAAATAAATCTGCAATTTCAGGCGCGGGATGGAGCAGTCTGGTAGCTCGTCGGGCTCATAACCCGAAGGTCGTTGGTTCAAATCCGGCTCCCGCAACCACTGAAATAAACAGTTATAGTAAAGCAACACGCCTAAAGCGTGTTTTTTTATGCCTAAAATTCAGTGCGTCTAAAAGCGCGTCGGACTCAGCTCTCCATTAGCCAGCAAAGGTCGTTGGTTCAAATCCGGCTCCCGCAACCACTGAAATAACATGTTTTATTAAATCGACACGCTAAAGCGTGTTTTTTTATGCCTAAAATTCAGTGCGTCTAAAAGCGCGTCGGACTCAGCTCTCCATTAGCCAGCAAAGGTTGTTGGTTCAAATCCGGCTCCCGCAACCACTGAAATAACATGTTTTTATTAAATCGACACGCTAAAGCGTGTTTTTTTATGCCTAAAATTCAGTGAAATGGGTAGCTCGTCGGTCTCAGCTCTCCATTAGCCAGCAAAGGTTGTCGGTTCAAATCCGGCTCCCGCAACCACTGAAATAACATGTTTTATTAAATCGACACGCTAAAGCGTGTTTTTTTATGCCTGTAATTCAGTGCGTCTAAAAGCGCGTCGGACTCAGCTCTCCATTAGCCAGCAAAGGTCGTTGGTTCAAATTCGGCTCCCGCAACCACTGAAATAACATGTTTTATTAAATCGACACGCCTAAAGCGTGTTTTTTTATGCCTAAAATTCATATTCCCTCACGCTATTTTTAACACGTATTTCTGCTGTTCTTTTCTAATTCTACTTTTTGAAAGTGTTATTGGTGAATATTTAGTATGCTATGCGTTAAACTCTTTAAAACTTTTTGTAATCAAAATTATGACTGAACTTTATCACTGGTTTGATTTAATTGGCGTAGCGGTATTTGCTATATCGGGCACCTTGGTTGCCTATGAAAAGAAAATGGATGGCTTTGGTGTGGTTGTGCTTGCAACCGTTACGGCTATTGGCGGCGGTACTGTTCGCGATGTGATACTCGATCAACCCGTGTTTTGGTTACACGATCAAAGCTACTTCTATGCTATTTTAGCCGCAGTGCTTGTTACAACACGACTGATCAATAAACAAAAATCGATTCCTTATTATGTTTTACAAACAGCCGATGCATTTGGTTTAGCCTTTTTTGCGGTAATGGGAGCACAAAAAGCGCAATTGGCCGGTATGCCTGATATGACGGTTATTATTATGGCGGTGATCACCCCCTGTTTTGGTGGATTGATTCGCGATGTGCTTGCCCGCGATATTCCTATGCTCCTCAAAGGTGAGCTCTATGCTATTACCTGTATTGCTGGTGGTATTGTGTATACCTTAGCTATAAACCTATCTTTAACGGTGGAAGTGGCGATGATCTTGAGTATGTTAATGACCTTATTGCTGCGCTTTTCGGCCATTAAATGGAAGATTATATTACATGTTTTTAAATATCCTGACTAAACTGGTTTAATACAGCAGTTAACTAGGATAAGGAATGTCGTTAGCCCGTATATTTTCTCGCGCACAAGTAGGAATTAATGCCCCCGAGGTTATGGTTGAAGTGCATTTAGGGAATGGTTTACCTGCATTTCATATTGTCGGCTTACCCGAAGCATCGGTTAAAGAGGCCAAGGATAGAGTACGCAGCGCCCTTGAAAACTCTCAATTTGGATTTCCCGATCAACGTATCACCGTTAATTTAGCACCTGCCGATTTACCAAAAGACGGCGGGCGGTTTGACCTTGCGATTGCGGTAGGCATTTTGGTCGCATCGGGGCAAATAGTCTGCCCTGATATTCATAAGTATGAGTTTTATGGTGAGCTTGCACTTAATGGTGAAATACGTGCAGTGAATGCTATTTTACCCTCAGTGCTCGGGGCTAAAGAGCAAAACCGTTGTTGCTTTCTTCCTCTTGAAAACGATAGTTTGGCCAGCCTTGTCAGCGGTGTAAAACGAAAAGCGGTAAGCTCTATACAAGAAGTGTGGGGAGACTTACTCAACCAACAACCTTTACCATTGAATATTACCTACCCTGACTGTACCCAAGCGCCAGATTTTTTACTCGATTTAAGTGATGTAAAAGGCCAACCCGGTGCTAAACGAGTACTAGAAATTGCTGCCGCAGGTGGACATAACCTACTATTTTTAGGGCCACCAGGAACCGGCAAATCAATGCTTGCGCAACGAATGTCTACAATAATGCCAACCATGTCAGATGATGAAGCCATTGATACTGCCGCTTTGTATTCCATTATTGGCCACTCAATCGATTTAACCAACTGGCGTCAGCGACCATTTCGAAATCCTCATCACACTTGCTCTGCAGTTGCGCTGGTAGGCGGTTCGTCTAACCCTAAACCCGGTGAAATATCGTTAGCGCACAATGGCGTATTATTTTTAGATGAGCTGCCTGAATTTGAGCGCAAAGTACTGGACTCGTTACGAGAACCAATGGAAACCGGAACCGTGACGATTTCGCGCGCGGCAAGACAAATGGAATTTCCGGCACAGTTTCAGCTTATTGCAGCACTTAATCCCAGCCCGACAGGGTGCCATCATGATAAACGGGCGACCCCTGATCAAGTGATGCGTTATTTATCGCGGGTATCAGGACCGTTTATCGATAGAATTGATTTGCAAATTGAGCTCCCTAGACTAAGCAGTGTGGAGCTACAAAGTACGACTGCAGAAGAAACCAGTGCTGAAGTGAGAGCGCGAGTAGAAGCGGCTTATGCAATACAATTAAAACGCCAAGGTAAAGTGAATGCGCGGCTAAATAACAAAGAAATGAGCTTATACTGCGAGTTACCCGCTGCGGAGCTACAGTTTTTAGCTAGAGCCAGTGAAAAGCTGGCGTTATCGCCGCGCTCTTATCATAGAGTGATAAAAGTAGCGCGTACCATTAGTGATTTAAAGGGCGCGCCACAAATTAGTTTAAATGAGCTTAAAGAAGCGCTTAATTATCGGGCATTTGAGCGTTTATTATCGCAGTTAACCCAATACTAAATAGATAGCATATAGCCTTTACCACGCACGGTGACGATGCGTTTTTGATCTTTCTCATCGTTAAGCTTTTTACGTAAACGACCCACTAACACGTCTACGGTACGATCGTTGGGGCTCCAATCAGGCTGGCCAATTTCTTCTGATATTTTTTCACGTGAAGTGGCTTTACCGGCATTGCCGATTAAACAAATAAGCACTTTATGCTCTGCTTCGGTGAGCCGTGATTCAATCCCACTGGCTGTAATGAGTGTGCGGTTATCTGGATGGAGTTTAAAATCAGCGTATTCGATAAACTCTTCACTGTCATCGTCGTGTTGATTGTTTGCAATACGTTTGTATAAAGCGCGCATTCTCAACTCAAGCTCGAGTAAATCGACAGGCTTGCAAATATAGTCATCGGCACCTTGAGCAAGACCAGCAATACGATCAGCTTGTGAGTCACGACTTGATAACAAAATAACACCAATATCGGTGAGCGTATTTAACTCTTTGGCAAGTTGTAAACCATTGCGCTTTGGCAGCACAATATCAATAATTGCCAAGGAAATAGCACTGCGCTGATTTACACGGCTTTTGACCATGCTTAAAGCATCGGCACCCGTTGCGTCAACGTCAATAGAGAACTCGGTATTTATAAAATGATTTTGGATGCGCTTTACTAGCAGCTCGTCATCTTCAACCAATAAAACATTAATTGCCATAGTCTGTTATTTTTTTAATAGTAGCCTTGCATGTTAGCATTATTCGTTACATGCATAACACAGAGTTTAATTTTTTTCGGTAACTTTATATTACAAAAAAGAATAATGAAATTACCTTTGTATTGCGCACTTTTTATAAATTATTTTAAGTGCGCATTTAAATGACTACTGGCCGTACATTGAATCCCACCATTGTGGTTCATTTTTTAACTTTTTATCAAAGTAAGCCAACATGGTGTTCCACCAATTAAAGCGCTTATCGCGAGCAAATATTTGATGATCGGCTCCTTTGTACTCAATCATTTCAACATCTTTATTTAGCAGTTTTAGCGCGGTGTACATAGTTAAGCTTTCACCTACTGGCACATTCGTATCGCTGTCACCATGAATAAGCAGTAATGGCGTGGTCACTTTATCGGCATGAAACACTGGGCTATGTTGGCTATAAAGTTCAGAGTTATTCCACGGGAAACTATTTTTAGAGGCTTCGCCTGAGTATAAATATCCCCACCATCCTTCACCCCAGTAAGAAGTTAAGTTTGAAATTCCCGCATGAGCAATAGACGCGCTGAACATATCGGTTTTAGTAGCAAGCAGCATCGTCATAAACCCACCGTAAGATGCCCCTAAATTGCCGACTTTACTTCTGTCTACAAAATCATATTTAGCTAAAAATGCCTCTGTGCCTTGCATAATGTCATCGGCGGTATAATCGCCCCACGCATTGACATGTTGCGCTGAAAAGGTTTGTCCAAAGCCCGTTGCACCAGTTGGCTGTACCACATAAACCACATAGCCGTTTGCTGCCCATAAATTAAAAGGGTAACGCCCTGTAAATCCACGAGTCACAGGTGAGGTGCCACCATAGTAATAAACCAGAGCTGGGTGCTTTTTAGTTTTATCAATATTACTTGGCAGATAAACACGACCAGATATTTCTACGCCACGCTTATTGGTAAAGTTAAATTCTTCAAGCTTAGGAATCGTGGTATTGGCATATGCAATCGGGTTTGAATCCCAGATTAACTCCACCTTATTTTTGCTTACGTCAAAGCGCTTGAGTTGTTGGGCGCTTGAAGCATTACTGCCAGAGAGCAGTAGCTGGGTATTGCGAGTATTTGAAAAACTAAACTGTTCTACAATATCAAACCCTGTATCTAACTTTTTAAAGCGTTGTTTACTCAGATCATATAAATACAGTGGTTGGGTGTCTTTTTCTGTCACTTTGATTAACGCATCGCCATTGCTTAGTACTTCCAATGTGCCAATCGCAGGGTCAAACTGTTTACTTAACGCCGTTACTTTTTTAGCGTTATCGGTTAGTAAATACAGCTGGCCATCATAATTATTCGCCAGCATGGTTTGCGGTAGTACTCTGCCTGCGCCATTTTTAAAATCAGGGCCTGCAACAACATAAATATTGTTTGCGGTATATTTCGCTTGATTAAAGGTTTTAAACTTACCTAACGATTTTATGCTGTTGGATTTTAATGTAAGTTCAACCAGCTCAGTCTCTGGATGGGTTGAGGCTTGCATGGCCATTACTGGACGACTTATTAATAGTTTTCCACGGTTGCTATTAGCATCTTCAAGTTGATGGCTTAATACGCCTTCGGTCAGGGCTTTGGTTAAACCACTGTGGGTATCGAGTAAATATAATTGGCTAACCGTACGGGCGTAAGACCAACGGTCTTGCAAGCCTTTATGATGTTTAGTGAGGCTATTGGTTTCTTCAGGTGATTTGGACCAGCTAAAAAGAATACTATTATCGTTGTAATAGCTAAAGTTGCTTGCCCCCTCAAGGCCTGAGGCTAAGGTTTTTATAGCGAAAGTTTTACGGTTTAACTGCTTTAATTCGCCGTTGAGTAAATAGACTAAAAATTGATTATCAGGACTCCAAGTGAATTGGCTAGGCTGCGCTTCTTCAAATCGGTATACCGTTTGGTTATTAGTATTTTTAAGCTCGGTTGTGGTAATGGCGTCGTTGCCTGTTTTATCGCTGTAACGCTTTGTTGTACTTAAGTAATGCTTAGCATCAGGTGACAAAGACAAGCCGCTAATAGTTGGGGCGTCAAACAATTGCTTAGCCGATAAGCGCTTGGTTTTATTTGTCGTTAGGGTCACGGCGTCAGTTTCTGCTTTTGGCACAAACTCTAAGGTGACATCATTCCAATTAGTAACCTGTTGAGCAATGACAATAACGGTGTGTGAGCCGTTATTTAAAGCAAGCTGATAGCGTTGGTTTTCACCACTTTGTTTCTCACCGTTAATAAAAACCTGGCCTTGCTCTATTCCTTTAATGTTTAAGGAGCCTTGAGTAAATCGGTTAGTTTCAATATTAAATTTAAGTGCTTGTAAACCGCCTAAAGTAAGCGCGTTAATTTTATCAAGTGGTTGCCACTTATGCTTTTTACCAAACACAACAAAGCTTTCTTTATTTGATTCAAGTTGTGCAAGCAGATTATTGATAATCACGTCGCCATGCGGTGTTTGAAATGGCTTTGCTTGCATGTCTTCTGCAAGAGGCCCGATAAACTGAATTTTTGATTGATCGAGTGGGGCAGCTAATGCCGTTAAACTCAAACTACTTAATGTGAGTAGGGCTGCCAAGTGAGTAAAACGTTTTGCGTAACGATGCCAAGGTGCGCTTAAATTCATTGCTATGCCTATTATTATTGGAGATTTGGCCAAATATAGCATGTATTGTTATGATGCTCATATATCCAATTTAGAGGAAAAAAAGTGACACTATTAATCGTTTACATGGTTACAGCGATTGTGATTTCGTTTCTATGTTCTGTCATGGAAGCGGTGCTATTGAGCATTTCACCTAGTTATGTTGCGCTGCTTCGTAAAGAGCGGCCAGTACTGGCTAAGCAACTAGAGAAGCTAAAAAGTAATATCGATCAGCCATTAGCGGCTATTTTAACACTTAATACTGTTGCACATACTGCTGGTGCTGCGGGCGTGGGCGCACAGGCTGCCGTGGTGTTTTCAGATGCGGCTGTGGGGATTGCGTCTGCGATTATGACTTTATTGGTACTGGTGTTATCTGAAATTATTCCTAAAACGCTGGGGGCTAATTATTGGCGTGCTTTAACGCCTAGTGTGACTTATGGTTTACGTATTTTGGTACTAGTCCTTAAGCCTTTTGTTTGGGCAGCACAAAAGCTAACTAATTTGATGGGTCAAAAGCATAATGAGGCCTATTATATTCGCCAAGAAATAGAAGCAATGGCCGACATTGGTAGTGAGTCTGGGGCGCTTCATGCTGATGAATCAGAAATCATTCGTAACTTGCTGCACTTTAGGCATGCAAAACTAACCGATTTAATGACACCGCGTACGGTCATTTTTAAAATCCATAAAGATCTTACCGTTAATCAATACTTGAGTGAACACGGTTCGTCGTCATTCTCTCGAGTGCTAATTTATGACAAAGACGCTGACGATATCATAGGCTTTGTACATAAAAACGATATTATGTTGGCATATCATCGGTTAGGCACAGATTACAAAATTAGTAAGTTAGTTAAACCTATCTATACGGTACCGAGCACCCAAAATGTATCGTCGCTATTACAAACATTGCTCACCCAACGTACCCACATTTGCTTAGTGATTGACGAATACGGTGATGTGCAAGGAATTGTAACGCTCGAGGATATGATAGAAGCGTTAATGGGCTTAGAAATTGTGGATGAGCGAGATCAATCAACCAATATGCGCGCCGTAGCAAAGCAGCGTTGGCACCAGCGTTTAGCTGATAGTGAGCATATCGTCAGCGCCGACGATAATGAATCTCGTTAGCTGTTTTTTGTTTTAGCAGCTGTTTTTATCCAGTGTTGGGCCCACGAGATAAATTCAGCTTTTGCTTTTGGGCAACTAAATAAAAAGCCCTGTATAGCTAAATTTGTTTGATAATGCTTGAGGTAGGCCAGCTCTTCGGGGCGCTCAACCCCTTCGGCCACTAATTCAAGCTGCTCTTGGGTTGTCATATTAATTAGTGAACTGACTACCACTTGAGAAAACTTATCGGTTTCTATGTGGCTAATAAAAGAGCGATCTATTTTTACTTCTGTAAATGGCAGCTGTTTCAGTTGGTTAATATTAGTAAAACCAGTGCCAAAGTCATCGAGTGAAATACCAAAGCCGAATATTCTTAATCTATTTAAGGTTTCGAGTTGAGTGTAGCTTGAAAGGGCATGCTGCTCGGTTATTTCAAGCACCACATCACTAGGTAAAACATCATGTTTTTGTAGAAGCTGTAATAACTTATTGGGGCTGTTTAAATCATCTAACTGACACGGCGATAAGTTAAATGACAATTTCAAATTTGTACCCAGCTGCTCTTTTAGTTGCTTGATGTCACCACAGGCTTTTTCAAATAGCGTAAACGTAATGTCATTGATTAAATCGCATTGCTCAGCCAGGCTGATAAAACGGCTTGGTAAAATAACTCGCTCGTCTTTACTTGATACAATGCGAGCCAGCACTTCAACACTTTGTATTTGATTGGTGTTTATATTTATTTTAGGTTGATAGTAAGGTGTTATTTCATTATTTTTTAATGCTTTAATTAGTTTTTCTTTAGTGATTGGGCGCTCTTTTACAAGTGTGTGGCTGTTTAACTGAGCGATTTTGGTAAGTAACGTATTTACCTGATTGAGTTGCACAGGCTTAGATAGGTTGCCAATTAAATGCACATTGTGCTGTTTAGCGAGGTCAGCGGCTAGGCTGATTATTTTCGGGTCCATTTCAGAAATAATAACAATTGCACCGCAATAGCCTATTTCACCTAAGTTACGGATCAGCTCCATGCCATCCATTTCTGGCATATTAAGATCGGTAAATATGGCATCAAAATAGTTTATATCAGCTTTTACTTTTTCAAGTGCTTTAACAGGGTTTAAACAGGTGGTTGTGGATTGCGACATTTCGAGTTCATTAAAAATAGCTTTCATGACAATCAAAATGGCTTTTGAGTCATCGACAACGAGTATGTTTGGTAATTTTGTGTGCATTGTTGTCCTTAACTTAACGGTCGTAATTTATATCCTTCTGTTTTAAAAATAGTCGCTTGAATTGTTTTTGTCAGTATTTATTGCTGTTTTAAATTTTAAATATCAGCAAAATCCAATCGACAAATTATTCTATCTCACTCGTGTTTTTTAGGTGGGTAGGTATACTAGCGCCATAATTTATAATGGTTATAATACCAAGCCGCAATAATACTTAATCATTTTGAGGGGCAAGTCAGACGCGAGCTGCGTTAAAAAATTCTCCTTAAGAGCAACTAAATAACGAAGTTTTTGCCTTGCTATCGACAGGATTTTTCTGCCTCAAAATAGCACCCTTAATTAAGCGAACTGATATAACAATGATAAAAATCGATCTGAATCTAGCCGAACAACCGTTTACGCTTATGCTAGATAAGCAACAAATTGTAAAAATATTTCATGATCAGCAAGCTATTGCATTTGAAAATCCACGTGAAAACTATGTTGAGTTTATGCTTGATGAGCAGCTAATTGGTATTGATAGCAGTGACGTTAACCAACAGAGTATTGCGCTATTTGTAGATAATCAGTTTGCCACTCAGCTGGCTTTACCTGTGGCGGCGCAAGGCGAATCTAAAAAAGGGTTTTTGGGACTTGCGGCGCTAGGCTTTAAGTTATTTAAAAGTGCTAAGGTGGTTAAAGTGGCGCTAGCGAGCGCATCGGTGGCCGGTTATGCTTGGCTGTTTACCATTGAATTTGCGTTAATGCTGATTGCTTGCCTGGTAGTACATGAATATGGCCACGTACGAGCTATGAAGTATTTTGGGATAAAAACCAAAGGCATTTATTTAATTCCTTTTGTAGGCGGGTTAGCCGTTAGCGACGATAAAATATCTACGCGCTGGCAAGATGTGGTGATCTCACTAATGGGCCCTGCCTTTGGTTTGTTTACCTCAGTGTTAGGTGTAGTGCTTTATTACGCCACAGAAATGGAAATATTTGCCGGTGTTGCAGTGCTTAGTGCACTGCTTAATTTATTCAATTTACTGCCTATTTTACCGCTTGATGGCGGGCATGTACTAAAAAGCATTAGCTTTTCAATGCGCTCATGGGTTGGTTTAAGTGTGTGCTTACTAGGTGTGCTATTTGGTTTATGGCTTAGCTATACGTTTGGCTTGATGTTGCTGGTGTTCTTTTTGTTTGTTGGCGCACTGGAAATTGTGTTTGAATGGCGCGGCCGTCATTATTCGCATTTATTGCCATTAGATAAATATGGCCAAGGCTTTTCAGCGGTCATGTATGCACTGGTGGTTGCTGGCCATGTAGCAGTGATGATGCACTTTGCTGACTCTGAAAACGCGATATTAAGCTTACCGATGAAAATCTTATCGAGCTAAAAAAACAGTATGGCAGATCGAATTTTGCTCACCATGCTGTTTTTTGCATGGTATTTTTTAAGGTTTGTGTGGCGATGGCAAGATGTTAGTTTTGGTTTGTTTCTTAATGGGGGAATTGGTATGGTACTATCCTTCAGAATGAAAAATAATAAGAAGCCGTGAGCTGATAAATTATGGATGATGCGATAAAACAACAAGTAAATCAAAGTACAGTGGAATCTTTATTGTACACGCTTTATTGGTTGGCCTTTTTTTCACTGGCGCTCCCAATGGCTTCATACTTGATTATTTTTTTATCGGGTGGTGGGGCATTATTATTAAATGACATTACTTATTTAGAGCAACTAGATTCGAATCCCGGCTTAGTTTTTATATCTACCTTCCTCACTGCTGTACTTACGCTGCCATTTTTAAAGTCTACTCTTGATGCGCAAAATAAAAGCGAAGTTATTGGGCGTTTAGCAATAGAGAAGGTGGCTCTTTTTCCTTTAATCATTACAGTGCTATTAACAGCGGCTTACGTTTTACTGGAACAATGGCTTTTTGGCTTTATGGAAGTCGCCTTGCCAGATTTTATGTTAGAAGTTGAAGCACAAACAAACTCGCTTTTAGCTAAAATTATGCTGTTTTTAGCCGTAGTATTTATTGGGCCTATATTTGAGGAAGTAGTTTTTCGAGGAGTAGCATTCTACAGGCTGAAAAAAACAGCCTTGGGAGCTATTGGCGCAATTATTATCCCAAGTATCGTGTTTACATTGTTACATGGGCAGTATGATCAAGTTGAAATTTTTATTTCTCTGTTTGTGTTTTCTTGCTTGATGGGATTAATTCGTCATCTATCGGGTAACTTGTGGTATTGCATTATCGCTCACATGATCTGTAATTTATTAGCACTAGGTGAGACTATTTGGTGAGATTAAATGACTTATCAGTTAACTTTACTTTCTTACTTAGTTCTTTTGGTTTGCAGCTAGCAAGCGCGATATAAAATCGCGCCTATTTATTACCAAAATACTCATGGATAAAAACTTAGCATCAAGGATATAAACACCCCAGTAATAATCAGCTGTACCACGCAAAAGCCCATAATATCTTTAGCTTTTAATCCTGCAATGGCTAATACCGGTAATGCCCAAAAGGGTTGAATTAAATTAGTCCATGCATCTCCCCACGCCACAGCCATAGCAACCCGCGCCATATCTGCACCAAGCTCTTGTGCTGCAGGGATAACAATAGGCGCTTGTACCGCCCATTGTCCGCCACCTGAGGGCACAAACATATTAACGAGTCCTGCACTAATGAAACTGTAAAATGGCAAGCTATCGGCATCCGCTATGGCTATAAAGCCCTGTGATATTTGTTGCGCCAGTCCAGTATCTACCATGACCGCCATAATACCAGCATAAAAAGGGAACTGAATTACAATTCCTGCGCCACTCGGAATCGCTTGTTGCAAGCTATTAAGCACATTATGGGGTGTTTGATGCAGAGTGATTGCCATAAACAAAAACAGGGTAATTACACTATTGAGGTTTAAGCCGCCACCTGCGATGAAAAAGTAATAACCTAAGTAGGCAAGTCCGATTAAACCAATGCCCATACCTAATAGCTTACTTTGTTCTAAATGCTGAGCAGGGCGTGTTATTGTTACTTTATCAGGTGGTGTGTTTTCAAGCAGTGATGGGTCAACATAAACACTGTCTTTTTCACTCGGTAGCATGTAGCGGTTAACCAGCGGCATAATAATAAATAAGCCAATCAGAATCGCAATGTTAAAGCCTGCGAATAAGGTTTGCTGTGTGCCAATAATACCCATAGTCGCCTGTGAAAAATGCCCTTCGGTGGCAATGGTTAGTGGTACGGAGCCTGCCAATCCGCCGTGCCATACTACAAAGCCTGAATAGGCACTTGCCACTAACAGCCGATAATCCACTCGAGTCTGCTTAGCAATGGCTTTAGCAAATAAAGCACCAATTACTAAGCCAAACCCCCAATTTAGCCAGCTTGCCAAAAGCGAAATAAATGTCACTAAAATAATGGCTTTTGGGGCCGTATTAGCAAGCGTTGCTAATTTTGTTAGTAACATACTTATTAAAGAGGTACTGGCAAGCATATAGCCTGTTACTAATACCAACAGCATTTGCATGGCAAAGCTTAGTAAGTTCCAAAACCCGCTCCCCCATGATGTTATTACCTCAAGTGTGGTTGCAGGGGTCGCTAAATTCGCAATGACTAAAGTAATAATTGTGAGCAAAATAACAAATATAAATGGGTCGGGTAAGTAGCGCTCGACGAGCTTGGTAAGTGGACTGGCAACTTTATTAAGCATAATTAATAACGAGTTAGTGAAAACTTATTTGTTAATTAATCATGAAATCTTAGGATTAGCAAACACCGCTTTGAATAAATGCTCAGCAAGGCAGACTTTTTAAAGGTTGTTGATGAGGGAATGTCGCTAGCAAATACTTACCTTGGTCGGTATTTGCTAGTTATGCTCAATTAAGAATCACCAAGCACTTGCTTTAAGCGATTTTGTACTTCTTGAACGAGTAAGTCGGGCTGAAATTTTGATAAAAATGCATTACAGCCTACTTTTTCCACCATGGCTTGGTTGAAGCTACCACTCAGGGACGTGTTAAGCACCACATGTAAGTTTTTTAAACGGTTGTCGTTACGTATTTCATAGGTTAAGCGATAGCCATCCATCGAAGGCATTTCGGCATCGGTAATCACCATTAGCAGCTCTTTTTCAACATCGCGTCCTTCATCAGCCCAGCTTTTGAGCATTTGTAGGGCTTCTAGACCGTTACTGGCAGGAATAATTTCGATACCAAGCTGCGATAACGTATCGCTAACTTGTTTACGTGCTGTTGGCGAATCATCGGCGTGCAATATTTTGCGTCCTGCAAATTCGTTTACTATGGTTTCATCCAACACCCCATCAGTAATATTGACCTCGTACTCAACTATTTCAGCGAGTACTTTTTCTACATCAATAATTTCAACTAATTGCTCTTGGCCATCACGCTGTACTTTAGTTAGTGCCGTAATATAATGATTTTTACCCACAGAGCTGGGGGGCGGCATAATGTCAGACCAGGTCATATTCATGATTTGATCAACCTTGCCAATCAAAAAACCTTGTGTGGTACGGTTATATTCAGTTATGACCAGATTACAATCTTCACCATATTCTTTTTTAGCCATAGAAATGGCTTGGCGAAGGTCAATCACTGGGATAGATTCACCGCGTATATTGGCTACACCGGTTACCTTAGGGTGAGAGTGCGGTATTTTGCTTAAACGGGGAAGCTTTACCACTTCTTTTATTTTAAATACATTGAGTGCAAATAAATGGCGGCTATGCAAATAAAAAAGTAGCAACTCTAAACGATTTTCGCCTACAAGCTGAGTACGCTGATCAACTGACGCTAAAACACCTGACATAATAGACCCATATTTTTCCTCATAACTTAATAACTATAGTTTACTCTTATTTTTCTTCATAACGAACCGTGAATATTTCGATTACAGTAAAACGTTGCTTAAGTGTTATCATGTGCAGTATCGTGTTACTAAATGATTTAAATAATCAATCGATTAACAAAAAATTATGCATCATATTTTTAAACGTATTGTTGTGCTGTTGCGCAGCCATATTGATCAGGTAAGTTGGCAGTCTGTTGTAATAGCAACATCCTTACATATGCTGCTTACTTGGTGCTTATTGTTAGTGGCAAATGAGCAGGCACTGCTTTCACCGGGTACTTTTTTTTACTACTACACGGTAACCACTTCAACGGTAGGGTATGGGGATTTAAGTCCATCAACTGACTTAGGTCGATGGATTGTCGCATTAATACAAATACCTTTTGGTTTGGCTTTATTTGGTGTCTTGTTGGGTAAAACAGGACAAACAGTAACTTACTTAATTAGGCGCGCTATGACTGGTGATAAAAACTTTGCTCACAGTAGCAATCATATTATTATTTTTGGTTGGCATAATGCTCGTACCAAAAAAATGATCGACTACATTTTGGCTGATACTAAGCGGACAGATCGCCGTATCTTATTAGCGGTTACTGAACAAATAGAGCATCCGTTTTTAAGTAATGAGAATGTTGATTTTGCTCGCCTAACCAGTTTCACCGATTTGGATGAATTAGAACGCGTTGCCATTCGCCACGCCGATAAAGTGATTATTGATGGCCAAGATGACGACCAAACATTTACCACCGCACTGCGTATTAGCCGTTTAGTCAAAGAAGATTGTCACATAAGTGCGCACTTTTTTGATGAAACGAAAGTGGAAATGTTATTAGAGCATTGCCACAACGTAGAGTGTAGCAGTACTAAATCGGCAGAGATTTTAGTGCGCTCAATGCAAGACCCAGGCTCAAGTCGTGTACAAGAGGAACTATTATCAACCTTGCATGGTGATACGCAGTTTAGTTTACAAATCCCTAGTAATGTAAAAACCATGGAGTTTGGCAAATTATTTCATCACTTTAAGTACGATCATGATGCAATATTGTTAGGTGTGGCTCATAATTTAAGTGCAAAAAATATGGATTTAAATCCGCCTTTAGATTATGCAGTAAACGCCGGAGATATTTTGCATTACATTGCGCAAGAGCGAGTATTGAGTAATGAAGTTGACTGGCCTAGCTTGGAAAAATAATGACTGAAATTGCGTTTTTAATTATCGTTTTATGTGCTTACATTTTCCCTATTATGATAATTCTTAACAGTAAGCGTAGCCAAGGCCATGAAAAAAATGGCTGGCTAGTCGGCGCTATCTTCTTTTCGTGGATAGCGCTGATTCTTTACTTTTCGATTGTGCCCAAGCAAGGGCACGCCAAGAAAAAGTAAAGAATGAGTACCTTTTGTTACTTATTCTAATTGTCTCAGCTTATGCTCAACCAGCGGGTCGTCTGGCGCTAGCTGTTGAGCCACTTCTAATAGTTTAATGGCATCATTTGGATTTTCATCTTGATGCTTAATGGCTACGTCTATTAAAGGTTGAATATCAATTTTTTCTTGGTGCTCTTGCACGTGCGCTGCTTTTTCGTCGATTAAAATAGTGTGAGCGGTACTTAATAACGCTTGACGATGCGGCGAATTAGCATTGGCTTTATTAAGTTTTTTATAATAATCCTCTTTTAAACGCAGTGTTTTTGTTTGTAGCCTAAATTGTGCAATGTCGATTTGTTGATTAGCAATAAAATCAATAGCCACTTGTTTATAAAACCCAAACTTATTTAAATAAGTGGCATGAGTGCCGTGCCCCATCCCAAATACGCGTAAGTGAGTGAGCTGCTGGTAGCGTTTAGCGTGTTGGCGGTCAATGCGGTTGGTTGGGTCGTAAATAATGTAGCCCTGTGCATCCCCTAAATCTAAATCATGGTAGTCACCTTGCCAGTCATATTGTTGGGCAATGTCGGTACTTGAGCGGTCATCCCAAGGGGCGATAAGTTTGTTTTTAGTGCTAACAGGATGGAAAAGCAGTACTTTGTCGAGTTTGAGTAATTTAGCAAATGCACCCACAGCAAAGCCGCCACGACTAAGTCCATAGCCTAGCTTGGTTTCAAAAGGAGAGAGTAGAGTTGATAGTTGCTCAATAAAAAAGATTAAATTGCGGTTACGAAACCAATTACTTTTACCCAAATGCTGAAACGCAATAATATTAACGTTTTGCTTTTGTGCTAAATGATAGCCCCAAGGTGCAAAGTCTTCGTTCAAATCACGCTCTTGTACATCAGTACCGGCAGGTGAAAAAGTAAAAAGCAGGGGTTTGTTGAGATCAACAAAGTGATATTTTACATACACATCACCGAGTAAATCCCCACCAGAGGTAGGTAGTTTTGCTTGCTTCTCATTATCGCTGAGAGTTAACCATTCATCTAACCAGTATAGTAATTTCATTTTTCCTCCAGTGCGCACAAGCCGCAGATCATAGCAAATCTGAGGGCATAAGAGAAATTGAGCCAAGCTATACTGTGCTGGTGGACTGCCTTTTTAATGGCAAAATGTATGTTACCTTTGCGACTATTAAGCCATGTTCAAAATTTCATTCCAGTCATTTTCGGTCACTGGCATGACCGATAAACGTCCCCCTTTTTTAAGTGCAATGTCTGTCACTGACTCATTTGCCTTAATTGCTTGCAAGCTCACTATGCTACTGAGATGAGAATGGTAGGTTACTTCCACCACAAACCAACGGGGGGTCTCAACGGTTGCTTTGGCATCATAATAATCGCTACTTAAGTCAAACTGAGTCGGATCAGGGTAAGCGGCTTTAGTGACAATTCCTATTCCCGCAACGCCAACCTGTTTACAGCTAGAATGATAAATCATCACTAAATCACCTTGTTTAACATCATCGCGGATAAAGTTACGCGCTTGGTAGTTTCGCACGCCTTCCCATAAAGTGGTTTGTTCAGGGGCATACTTTAAGTCATCAATTGAAAAGGCGTCGGGTTCGGTTTTAAATAGCCAAAAAGCCATATTAGTTTTCCTCACTCAGTGTGTTGGTATTTTTCCAGTATTGTATAGTATCATTTAGAAATTAGGGGATTGAGGAAGAAATAATGAGCCAAGTATTAGATGATTTATTGTCGTTGTTATCACTTGAAGAAATTGAACAAGGTTTATACCGAGGACAAAGCCAAGACTTAGGTTTTAGAGCGGTGTTTGGCGGTCAAGTTATGGGGCAAGCGCTTTCAGCAGCCAAAGAAACACTGCCAGCGGGGCGAATTGTTCACTCATTACATTCTTACTTTTTACGCCCTGGGGACGCTGCAAAGCCGATAGTGTATGACGTTGAAACGATTCGCGATGGTAAAAGTTTTAGTACGCGTCGTGTTAGCGCGATTCAGTACGGTAAGCCTATTTTTTACATGACGGCGTCGTTTCAAGGTGATGAACAAGGGTTATCGCATCAAGCGACCATGCCAGATGTTCCTGCCCCTGAAGAGCTACGTTCTTCATTAGAATTTTATCAAGAAAATGCACAGCATATTCCAGAAGCTATCCGTAATAAATTTATTCGTGAAATGCCAATTGAAATGCGCCCAGTGAATTTTCATAACCCCTTTAAACCAGAAGCCATTGAACCAGTAAAACATATTTGGTTTAAAGCCAATGGCGATATGCCTGACGATCAACGTATTCATAACTATTTATTAGCGTATGCGTCCGACTTTGAATTTTTACCAACCGCATTACAACCACATGGCGTATCGTTTATGCAGCCGAATATGCAAGTGGCGACGATTGACCATGCTATGTGGTTTCATCGTCCGTTTAGAATGGATGATTGGATTTTGTATACAATTGATAGCCCAAGCGCGAGCTCAGGAAGAGGGCTGGTACGTGGGCAGTTTTTTGACCGCCAAGGAAACTTGGTAGCCTCTACTATTCAAGAAGGGGTAATGCGCCAGCGCTAATCCTAATACCCACTATATTGAATACCTTCAATATAGTGGGTATGGTTTTATTTTACTTGCATTGAGCGTGCACAATATCTGTTATTGACTGCCAAATACGTGCCGGTAATAGCGTTTGTAGTTGCTTGTAAGTCTCGCACAACGCTGAGCTGCCTTGTAAGCCACTGTCTGACTCACTAATCAGCTTTTGTTCGCGTAGGTTTGAAATAAAGCTACTGAGTACCTTCTTATCAAAAAACTCCGGCGTTTTAATGCCATGTAACGTACCCAAGCGCTGCGCCAGCACATAGCTTTCACGTTCAAGCTCTGCTTTTTCAATCCCTTGGCTGGTTTGAATAAAGCCAATCACAATCGCATAACGTTGCAAAGTAAAGCTCAATGCACGACCGAGCATTTCGAGTTTGGCAAAGCTATCGTTATTTTGAGTCACTTTAATGTTATCACCATCAAGCGCAATTAAGCCTTGATCACTAAAGTTAGTTAAAATACGAGTAACGTAGCTCTCATCTAACTCTTGCAAGTACCACTCTTTAGCAAACAATGGATAAAAAGATTTCACCAGCTGATGGCACTGAGTTACGGTGCTTTGATGTTGCTTAAATAAATGCAGCGCCACTAAACTAGGCACCGCAAAAATATGTAAAATGTTATTACGGTAGTAGTTGAATAAGGTTTTTTCTTTATCGCTTATCGCAATTATTTCGCCAAACTCATCACTGATCACATCAAACTTATTAAGTTTTAAGGCATGTTCAAGTAGCTGCTCTGGTGTTTCATCTGGTGCGGTTATTTTACTGCTATAGCTGGCTTCACGTTGCAATCGTAAGTAAAACTCAAGCTGAGCTAACAGCTTTGGCTTACTCAATGCCTGCTTATCGTTTACCAGCAGTATCATCGCCAGTAAGTTAACTGAGTTAAGTGCGGCGGCATTGTTAATTTTAACCATAACCTGATCAGCAAGATTAGCCACCTGCGGCCCTAACCATTGTGGTTTTTGCACATCGGTTGCATGAATTGATTCACGCCAGTCAGGCTGGTTATCATTTAAATACTGATTGATAGAAATAGGGTCGCCAAAGTTTAAATAACCACGACCATAGTTTTTTAAATTTTTAATCGCTTTAAAAATACCTAATATCGACTCGCCTTTTTTATCGTTCCCAGCCAGCTCTTTTAAATAGGTATTGATTTCCATGACGTGCTCGTAACCAATATATACAGGCACAATAGATATAGGTCTGTCTATACCGCGCAACATGGCTTGCATTGTCATTGCGAGCATGCCGGTTTTAGGGGGTAATAAACGTCCCGTTCTGCTGCGCCCACCCTCGGTATAAAACTTTACCGAGTAACCTTTGATAAATAACTGGCTTAAGTATTCTTTAAATACCGCTGAGTAAAGTTTATTACCAGCAAACGAGCGGCGAATAAAAAACGCGCCACTGCGGCGGAATATGCCACCGGCTGGGAAAAAGTTTAAGTTAATACCCGCTGCAATATGCGGTGGAACAAGCCCTTGATGGTAAATAGAGTAGGTCAGTAGCAAGTAATCCATATGACTACGATGACACGGCATGTAGATTATTTCATGGCCTTTGTTGGTTAGGTCATGGATTTGCTCGGTGTACTTTATATCAATCCCATTATACAGCTTGTTCCAAAGCCAGGTTAATATGCGATCGGCAACGCGAATGGTGGCGTCGCTGTAATTAGCAGCAATTTCATCAAGAAGCTTTAATGCGTTTTGTCGCGCTTGGGCTTGGCTAATATTTTTTTCAGACGCTTCAGTTTGAATCGCTTTTTTTATCGTTGGGGATGCCAGTAGTGAGCTAAATAATTGATCTCGAGATGGGATCTTAGGCCCTGTGGCAGCCAGCTTCTGGCGCTTAAAGTGTACTCTAGCTACGCGAAGTAGTTTATGCGGAAGCTCATTTACATCGGCTTTTTCGTTCACCAATAGTGATAAATCGAGTGGTTGGCTAAAACGAATAAAGTTGTCTCTACCTGAAAAAAGTACAACAAATATTTTTCTAAACCAGCTGGGCGTAAGTGAGTGCGAAAGTAAAGTACTCAGTCCTGGCTTCTCTTTACCCGGCGCTCTGCCCCATAAAATAGTCACAGGCACAACCTGCACATTTTTTTGGCCACTATTTAATAAGTGTTCAATGATTTGCTTGCCCTGATCTAATGCGTTGGTAGGCTTTTCTTTATTACCAAATAACGGTGGTGGGTTTTTAATGCCAATAAAACGATCTAACGCTTGGTCACCTAACACTTGCTGCTCGGTAGGGTCGGGCAAGCCATTTCGTTTACATACGCGCGCGAGTGCCGCTAAATCAAAGCGTGAATTTAAACGCACTATATAAAAGGTCGGGTTTTTAGGGTTTAACTCAAATTGCTCTAACGGCTTCTCAGGCAGTACTTTGCTTTTAACAAACAAGCGGCTAATACCACCAGAGATAAGATTTAAACCATAATTTAAAATACGCATTGACTCACCATAAGAGAGTAGTTACCCAAATCAATATGGGTATATAACAGCAAAATTAGCGCATAGGATAACATATTATCTAAAAAATCCTCTGCAGATTAATCGACAAGCTATGACATTATAGTGACATCATCACTTCCATTACGTTCACTATTAATAAACTTAGCTATTTTTTAAACGACAATTGCAAAGCAATTATGTCTAAATAGTTGTTGCATTTATCACCAGCATCATTATAATACGCAGGCTTTCAAAATTCCCTCGGGAACAAGAAAGAATAAATTAAGCTTGGATTTCAAGCTATTAAACAGGAGTTCCGATTTGGAACTCAACGTAGATATAATCTAACAACCGGCATCTTAATTATTAAGATTGTTTCGGTCGTTTTTTTATGCTCTTTAAATGCTCTTTATATTGAGGTTTAAGAATGTCAAATCAACGCATTCGTATTCGCCTAAAAGCTTTTGACCACCGTTTGATTGACCAATCAACGGCGGAAATCGTGGAAACTGCGAAACGCACTGGCGCACAAGTACGTGGTCCAATTCCACTACCTACACGCTTTGAACGTTTTACTGTACTTACATCACCGCACGTTAATAAAGACGCGCGTGATCAGTACGAGATCCGCACCCATAAACGTCTGATCGACATCGTAGAACCAACTGACAAGACTGTAGACGCACTTATGCGTTTAGACCTTGCTGCTGGTGTTGATGTTCAAATCAGCCTGGGTTAATCGGAAGATTAGAGAGGTTTTAGGAAAATGGCATTAGGTCTAGTCGGTCGTAAAGTGGGTATGACACGTATCTTCACTGAAGATGGTGTATCTATCCCTGTGACAGTTATTGAAGCGACTCCTAACCGCATTGCTCAGATCAAATCTGACGCAACAGACGGTTATAACGCGCTTCAAGTAACCGCAGGCACTAAAAAAGCAAGCCGTGTAAACAAAGCAACAGCGGGTCACTTCGCTAAAGCTGGTGTTGAAGCGGGTCGCGGTCTGTGGGAATTCCGCCTAAATGGTGGTGAAGGCGATTTTGAAGTAGGCGCAGAGCTTACGGTTGAATTATTCAACGAAATCAACAAAGTTGACGTAACCGGTACTTCTAAAGGTAAAGGTTTCCAAGGTGGTGTTAAGCGCTGGAATTTCAGCATGCAAGACGCTACACATGGTAACTCTCTATCTCACCGTGCTCCTGGTTCAATCGGTCAAAACCAATCACCTGGTAAGGTGTTTAAAGGTAAGAAAATGGCCGGTCAAATGGGTAATGAGCAAGTAACAACTCAGAACCTTGAACTAGTTCGCGTTGACGCTGAGCGTAACCTGCTTTTAGTTAAAGGTGCAGTACCTGGCGCTATCGGCGGTGACGTTATCGTTAAACCAGCTGTTAAAGCATAAGTCCTGGAGATTTAGTGATGGAATTAGCAATTAAAGACGCTTCTGGCGCTCTTGAAGTTTCTGAAGCTACTTTTGGACGTGAGTTTAACGAAGCATTAGTACACCAAGTAGTTGTTGCATACGCAGCAGGTGCTCGTCAAGGTACTCGTGCTCAGAAGACACGTTCTGAAGTAAGCGGTGGTGGTAAAAAACCATGGGCTCAAAAAGGTACTGGCCGTGCACGTGCTGGTACAATCCGTAGTCCAATTTGGCGTTCAGGTGGCGTTAGCTTCGCAGCTAAACCACAAGACCACAGCCAAAAAGTAAACCGTAAAATGTACCGCGGTGCGATCAAAAGCATCTTATCTGAATTAGTTCGTCAAGAGCGTTTAATCGTTGTTGAAAGTTTTGGTCTTGAAGCACCAAAAACTAAAGAACTAGTTGCTAAGCTTAAAGAACTTGAGCTTAAAGATGTTCTTATCGTGACTGAAGAAGTAGATGAAAATCTTTTCTTATCGGCACGTAACCTGTACAAGGTTGACACACGTGATGTAGCTGGTATCGATCCTGTAAGCTTAATTGCTTTCGACAAGGTACTAATTACAGCTGCTGCTGTTAAGCAACTTGAGGAGGCGCTAGCATGATCCGTGAAGAACGTCTTTTAAAAGTGATCCTTGCTCCACACATCTCTGAAAAAAGCACAATCGCTGCTGAAGAAAACAACACGATTGTTTTCAAAGTAGCAAATGACGCAACTAAAGCTGAAGTTAAAGCGGCAGTTGAGAAGCTTTTTGAAGTAGAAGTAACTGGTGTTCGCACACTTAACGTTAAGGGTAAAACAAAACGTACTGGCATGCGTTTCGGTCGTCGTAGCGACTGGAAGAAAGCTTACGTTACTCTTAAAGAAGGTAGCGAGCTGGACTTTGTCGGCGGCGCCGAGTAATAAGGGGAGTTAGAATTATGGCACTTCAAAAGTGTAAGCCAACTTCTGCGGGTCGTCGTCACCTAGTTAAAGTGGTTAACCCAGATTTACATAAGGGTAAACCTTACGCACCACTATTAGAGAAAAACTCTAAATCAGGTGGTCGTAATAACAATGGTCGTATTACGGTTCGTCATATCGGTGGTGGTCATAAGCAGCATTACCGTTTAATCGATTTTAAACGTACTAAAGATGGCATTCCAGCCACTGTTGAGCGTTTAGAATATGATCCAAATCGTAGCGCAAACATCGCTCTTGTATTATATGCAGACGGTGAGCGTCGTTACATTATCGCACCAAAAGGCTTAAAAGCTGGCGATGCAATCCAGTCTGGTGTTGATGCACCAATCAAACCTGGTAATGCATTACCTATGCGTAATATGCCTGTAGGTTCGACTGTTCACAACGTAGAACTTAAACCAGGTAAAGGTGCTCAAATTGCACGTTCTGCTGGTGCATACGTTCAAATCCTTGCACGTGATGGTCAATATGTAACATTACGTCTTCGTTCAGGCGAAGTTCGTAAAGTTGAATCTGATTGTCGTGCGACACTAGGTGAAGTAGGCAATGCTGAGCATATGCTTCGTTCACTTGGTAAAGCAGGTGCAAATCGCTGGCGTGGTATTCGTCCGACAGTTCGTGGTGTTGCCATGAACCCGGTTGATCACCCACACGGTGGTGGTGAAGGTCGTACATCTGGTGGTCGTCATCCTGTGTCTCCATGGGGTAAGCCGACTAAAGGTGCTAAGACGCGTAAGAACAAGCGTACGGATAAATTTATAGTACGTCGTCGTACTAAGTAATATTGAGGAATAGCCATGCCACGCTCTCTCAAGAAGGGTCCTTTTATAGACCTACACTTGCTGAAGAAGGTAGAGAAAGCTTTGGAAAGCGGTGAAAAGAAGCCAATTAAAACTTGGAGCCGTCGTTCAATGATCATACCTAACATGATCGGATTGACCATTGCTGTCCATAATGGTCGCCAGCATGTACCAGTTTTCGTTTCTGACGAAATGATCGGTCACAAACTAGGTGAATTTGCACCAACTCGCACTTACCGTGGCCATGCTGCGGATAAGAAAGCGAAGAAACGTTAAGAGGGGAAGATAAATGCAAGCATTAGCTAAACATAAATTCGCCTCTGGTTCGGCGCAAAAAGCACGTCTAGTTGCAGATCAGATCCGCGGGTTACCTGTCGATCGCGCACTAGAAATCCTGGCGTACAGCCCGAAAAAAGCGGCTGTATTAGTTAAGAAAGTACTTGAGTCTGCTATTGCTAACGCAGAGCATAACGAAGGTGCTGACATTGATGAGCTACGTGTAACAACGATTTTTGTGGACGATGGTCCAACAATGAAACGTATTATGCCACGTGCTAAAGGACGCGCAGACCGCATCCTTAAGCGTACAAGCCACATCACTGTTGTGGTTTCAGATAGCTAGGAGATATAAGTAATGGGACAAAAAGTTCATCCTACTGGTATTCGCCTAGGTATATCTAAACCTTGGGTTTCTACCTGGTACGCGAATTCAAAAGATTTCTCTGCACAGCTTTTTGGCGATCACAAAGTACGTACATTCCTTACTAAGGAATTAAAAGCGGCTTCTGTGTCTAAAATCGTTATTGAGCGTCCAGCAAAATCTATCCGAGTAACTATTCACACGGCTCGTCCGGGTGTTGTTATCGGTAAAAAAGGCGAAGACGTAGAAAAATTACGTCAAGCGGTAACTAAAATCGCTGGTGTACCTGCTCAGATTAATATTTCTGAAGTACGTAAACCAGAACTAGATGCACAACTAGTAGCAGACGGCATTGCCTCTCAGCTAGAGCGTCGTGTTATGTTCCGTCGCGCTATGAAGCGTTCGGTACAAAATGCAATGCGCATCGGTTCTAAAGGGATTAAAGTTGAAGTTAGCGGTCGTCTTGGCGGCGCAGAAATCGCACGTTCAGAATGGTATCGTGAAGGTCGTGTACCTCTACATACTCTTCGTGCTGATATCGACTACGCAACTTCTGAAGCCTTAACCACTTACGGTATCATTGGTGTTAAAGTTTGGATCTTCAAAGGCGAAGTTATTGGTGGTTTACCACTAGTACAAGAGCAAGAGAAGCCAGCTAAACGCGCACCAAAGAAAGCCAAAAAAAGTGCTAAGTAGAGGTAGCGAGTAATGTTACAGCCAAAACGTACAAAATTCCGTAAAATGCATAAAGGCCGCAACCGTGGTCTAGCGCAAAACGGTAACAAAGTAAGCTTCGGTACTTTCGGTTTGAAAGCTACTGGTCGTGGCCGCATGACTGCTCGTCAAATCGAAGCAGCTCGTCGTGCTATGACGCGTCACGTGAAACGTCAAGGTAAAATCTGGATCCGTGTCTTCCCTGACAAGCCGATCACAGAAAAACCTCTTGAAGTTCGTATGGGTAAAGGTAAAGGTTCTGTTGAATATTGGGTTGCTGAAATTCAGCCTGGTAAAGTACTTTACGAAATGGAAGGTGTTTCAGAAGAGCTTGCTCGTGAAGCGTTTAACCTTGCTGCTCGTAAACTGCCATTCAAAACAACTTTCGTAACTCGGACGGTAATGTGATGAAAGCAAGCGAACTAAAAGATAAAAGCGTAGAAGAGCTAAATGCTGAACTTCTAGGTCTTCTTCGTGAGCAGTTTAACCTGCGCATGCAAGCAAGCACTGGTCAGTTAGCTCAGACACACACGCTAAGAACAGTACGTCGCGATATCGCGCGTGTAAAAACAATTATTAACCAGAAGGCAGGTCAATAATGAGCGATAAAATTCGTACTCTTCAAGGCCGTGTAATCAGCGACAAGATGGAAAAATCTTTCACTGTTGCTATCGCACGTTACGTGAAGCACCCAATCTATGGGAAATTCATCAAACGTACGACTAAGTTACACGTACATGACGAAAATAACACTGCAAAAGCGGGTGACGTAGTTACTATCCGTGAATGCGCTCCAATCTCTAAGAACAAATCTTGGACTTTGGTAGATGTTGTTGAACGTCCAAAACAAGCTTAATTTTTAATTAAGTCTGTTTTATGAAAAGCCCCGGCATTAGCTGGGGCTTTTTACGTTTAGAGCAGTTTTTAGCGGTAAGCTTTCAGCCTTTAGCTGGCAGAAGTAAATTATAGCGCCGTAGTTTGGGTTGAGTGTTACGAACCTAAGTGCAATAAAATATTATTATAAAATAGGCGTAAGAAAAGCCTTTGCAAGTGCAAAGGCATATGCTTTTCTGCGAAGCCCGAAGCCCGAAGCCCGAAGCCCGAAGCCCGAAGCCCGAAGCCCGAAGCCCGAAGCCCGAAGCCCTTTTACCAAATCATTTCTACAAATTCAGGGTGGTCGATATACGGGTTACGATTTCCCTGAAATTCAAACGCTGCTTGATTGCGGTCTAATTCCATTTGGCTAACGGGGTCGTTGTTATGCCATTTTAACAGCATGGCCACAACCCAGCTTTCAAATACTTGGTTACTAGAGCCGTTAAGTACTGCATTACTAGCCGTGGTGTTATTTTGCCAAGAGCCGATTACGTTTTGGTAGCGTGTAGCCATGTAAAAATAAGCACGAGCAAAGTCACCTTTAAATTCATCAATAGGCTCAAATACAGTACCAGTGTAATTAATCGCACTACTTGCAGAACCTAGTTTGCTGCCGTTTGTTGATGTAAACGTAGCGCTGGCCACTTCACCGAACGGGAAGTTGCTACGCTTTGAATTTACATAGCCGTCAGTGGCGTAAATATGATGAACATCAGAGTTCATTGGTTCTATGGTGCCGCCAAACCAGCTTTTAGGAAATGAATGTTCGCGGTTATAACAATCGGCTTCGCTATTGTAGGTGCCACACTGATCGCTTACAGCGGTATAAGTGTAGCTATCTACTCCATTTGGCTTTTCACTGTACATGTCTAAAATACTGTTATCATTTTCAAAGTATTTATCGCGTGCTGATGCGTCGTAAAAACTCCAAATAGCAGAATACCCTTGAGCGTTATGGTTATTAATAATGTTATAAAGCTCAGTTTTTAGCGTGTAGCCAGTTAAGCCTTGAGTTGTAACATAGTAGCCGGTTGGCGTCGGTGTTGGCTGAGTAGCACCTAATGAGAATGCGATAGACTCACTTGCTTGAAAGCTTGATCCACTGGCAAGCAATGTGGCTTCATTATTCAAGGCGTAGCTACCACTGCCATATGAACAGCAAATACCATCGCCGTAGCTGTCGTTAATAGTAAATGTATAGTCGCCATTGGTTAAGCATAATTGTTCGGTGTATTGGGTATTTGCGGCATAACCACTGCCGCTTGCAACTATACCAGCTTGATTGTGCGTTACTTGCCAACTGGTTTCTTCGCCATAGTTATCTGTGGTTAGGTTAAAAGTAAGGCTGTTACCTGCGCAGCTTGGAGAACCGCCGCTGCTGTCATTATTAGGTAAGAAGTTATCAACATAAACTAACTCACTACCATCAAAGCCGCTTGTATCGTAAAAGCGTAAACCGACATCAATCGTTTTACTACTATCAGCGGTATAGCTGTAAGTTATGGTTTGCCACTGGTTTGTTAAAGTAGGGTTTGAATAGCCTTGATAACCATCTATAAACAAACGCGCCTTAAGATGACCTTCGGTATGATACACATCCACTGAAAATTCATAAGTTTCACCCATTTCCACCGCGACTTGCTGTAAAAAATCAGTGTTACTTTGTGTGCCTGTATTTACGCTAATCGCAGCTGCTTGTAAGCCTGTACTCACGACTGTGCTGTTGGCAGATACGTTAATACCGCTATCAATCACCGTCCACGCTTGTGGAGTGTTGCCTGTCCATTGTTCAAAATTACCATTGACGACATTAGCCATCGCAGGCAAAGAGCTCAATAACAACGCGCTCAAAAGTAATTTGTTTTTATATATGCCGTGTAACATAGGTGTTCCTATTTTATAGTTTTAAGCAATATACATTAGATCATAAAGGTTACAAAATTGTTAAATTAGAATTTCATAAAAGGCAATAAAAACCCTTTAGGTTAATTTCACTGGTTTTTAACGAGATTAATAACTAAATGGAATATCAAAGCAGATTCTATTCTTTTTTTATCTATGCTTAGACGGCTATCCTGCATACTCAATTAACCTCAACAGAACCTTCTGAATGAGGTGGCACTCATTTTAAACAATGTGAACAAGCATTGTGTTTAACGTTCAGGGTTATGAGGAAAAATTCATGTTGTTAGGTCAACTCAATGCGCTAGCAAGTCCGCTTTCGCAAGAGCAAGTACAAAAGCTACAAGGTTTAGTGGCTGAGCTTAATCCAATTCAGCAAGCGTGGGTTAGCGGCTATTTGGCTGCTAATGCTAATTCAGCAGCGCTAGGTGCGCCAATTGCAGGTACACCAGCAACCTCTGAGGCAGCAGTACTTACTATTTTGTATGGTTCACAAACAGGTAACGCTAAAGCGGTGGCGACTAAGCTTAAAGAGCAAGCTGAATCTCGTGGGTTAGCTGCAAAGCTGGTTAGCATGTCAGATTACAAGCCAACCGCATTGAAAAAAGAAAAGTTTTTAACCGTTGTTGTATCAACTTATGGTGAAGGTGAGCCACCTGAAGATGCCGAAACACTGTACGAATTTTTAATTACCAAAAAAGCGCCAAAGCTTGATGGCGTTAAAGTCGCGGTATTAGGTTTAGGTGATTCTAGCTATGAATTTTTCTGTCAAACCGCTAAAGACTTTGAAGAGCGTTTAACTAAACTCGGTGCAGAGGTTATTTATCAACGTGCCGACCTAGACGTTGATTACGATGACGAAGCCGCCACTTGGATTGAGGGCGCGTTAAATGCGTTTGAACCAGATTTAAAAGCTCAGCAAGATGCCACAGGCGGCCAAGTTGTATCAATGCCATTTGGTACACCCACAACAGCGGCTAGCCAATACACTAAGCAAAACCCGTTTGCGGCAGAGCTAAGCTTAGTGCAAAAAATTACCGGTCGTGACTCAACCAAAGATGTACGCCATGTTGAAATTTCACTTGAAGGGTCTGATATTACCTATACGCCGGGTGACTCATTAGGCATTTACTTTTTAAATGATGAAGCCCGTGTAGATGAGCTACTAACGCAAACACAAATTGATCCAAATAGCCGCGTTAAACTTGGCGATGAAGAACTTAGCGTGCGTGATGCCTTAATTGAAAAACTAGAGCTGACACAATCGTACCCTGGTTTTGTAGAAAAATATGCCACGGCTACAGGCACGCCTGAACTTCTTAAGCTTGTGGAAGATAAAGCCGCAATGCGTGAATACATTGAGCCTCGCCAAATTTTTGATGTGGTTGCACAAAACCCAGCTAAATTAGAGGCGCAAACACTGGTTGATTGCCTACGTAAATTGCAAGCGCGTTTATATTCAATTGCTTCTAGCCAAAGCGAGGTTGAGGACGAAGTGCATTTAACTATTGCATTGGTTGAGTTTGAAGCGTTTGGCACAGAGCATTTAGGTGGCTGTTCAGGCTATTTAGCACGCCGTGCGCAAGAAGGCTGTAAAGTAAAAGTATTTAGTGAACATAACGACAACTTCCGCTTACCAGTAAATGATGACACACCGATCATCATGGTAGGGCCAGGTACAGGTATTGCACCGTTCCGTGCCTTTTTACAAGAGCGTGATGCGCGAGAGGCTACAGGTAAAAACTGGCTGTTTTTTGGTAACCCACACTTTACCCAAGACTTTTTATACCAAGTAGAAATTCAAGGTTACTTAAAATCAGGCTTGTTAAGTAAAGTTGATGTGGCGTTTAGCCGCGACCAAGCAGAAAAAGTTTACGTGCAAGATAAGTTACGTAAAAACTCAAAAGAAGTGTTTGACTGGTTAGAAGCGGGTGCTCATTTTTATGTGTGTGGCGATGCAAACCGCATGGCCAAAGATGTACACAATGCCTTAATTGATATCATTACAGAAAATACCGGCAAAAGTAATGAAGAGGCCGACCAATATTTAAAAGATTTGCGTAGCGCAAATCGCTATCAGAAAGACGTGTACTAAGTACACGTTGTTTATTTTATTAAAAGCTAACAGCCGTCACTGTAACAAATTTAGGATTTAAAATGAGCGAACAAGATAAAACCGTAAAGCTTTCTGATAACGAACGTTTAAAAAGAGAAAGTAACTTTTTACGCGGCACTATAGCGCAAGATTTAAAAGATGAAATTACCGGTGGTTTTACTGCCGATAATTTCCAGTTAATTCGTTTTCATGGCATGTACCAGCAAGATGACCGCGATATTCGTCCCGAGCGTGCTAAACAAAAGCTAGAACCACTACATAATGTCATGCTACGTGCACGTATGCCTGGCGGTATTATTAAGCCCGAGCAATGGTTAGCAATTGATAAGTTTGCTGGGGAGAAAACCAGCTATGGCAGTATTCGTTTAACTACGCGCCAAACATTTCAGTTCCATGGTGTATTAAAACCTGAAATTAAAGGTATGCACCAATTACTTAATAGCGTGGGTATTGATTCTATTGCAACTGCCGGTGACGTGAACCGAAATGTACTTTGTACCACTAACCCTGTTGAGTCTGAGTTACACCAGGAGGCGTATGAGTGGGCGGCAAAGATTTCTGAACACTTATTACCCAAAACCAAAGCGTATGCAGAGATTTGGCTCAATGGTGAAAAATCTGAAACCACAGAAGAGCCTATTTTAGGTTCAACGTATTTACCGCGCAAGTTTAAAACCACAGTGACGATACCACCTAATAATGAGGTGGACGTACATGCTAACGACTTAAACTTTGTGGCGATTGCTGATAACGGTAAATTAGTTGGTTTTAACGTGCTAGTAGGGGGTGGCCTTGCCATGACCCATGGTGATACTGCAACGTATCCACGAAAAGCCGATGATTTTGGTTTTATTGCCCTTGAAGATACCTTAAAAATTGCGGAGCACGTAGTGTCTGTGCAACGTGATTGGGGTAACCGCTCAAATCGCAAAAACGCAAAAACTAAATACACACTTGACCGTGTTGGGTCTGATGTATTTAAAGCAGAAGTTGAAAAACGTGCAGGCGTGAGCTTTGCGCCAAGCCGCCCTTATGAGTTTACTCATCGAGGGGATCGTATTGGTTGGGTTGAAGGCATTGACGGTAAACATCACTTAACGCTCTTTATTCAAAGTGGTCGTATTTTAGATTACCCCAATAAGCCACTGAAAACAGGGTGTCGTAAGATTGCAGAAATTCATCAAGGTGATTTTCGCATGACCGCCAATCAAAACTTAATTATTGCCGGTGTGCCTGCGGATCAAAAAGCAATCATTGAAAAAATAGCGCGTGAACACGGTTTGATTGATGACAAAGACACTGAGCAACGTAAAAACTCAATGGCGTGTGTGTCACTGCCGACTTGTCCTTTAGCGATGGCTGAAGCCGAGCGTTACTTACCGAGTTTAATTGAAAAAATAGAAGGCTTATTGGCCAAGCATGGAGTACCTAATGACAGCATTATTATGCGTGTGGTTGGTTGCCCTAACGGCTGTGGTCGTGCCATGCTAGCTGAAGCTGGATTAGTAGGTAAAGGCCCAGGTAAGTATAACGTTTACCTTGGCGGGAATACAGAGGGTACGCGTATCCCTAAGCTTTATCTTGAAAATGTGGGCGAAGAAGTTTACCTAGAGGCATTTGATAAGCTGATTGGGCAATGGGTTAGTGAGCGCAATGAAGGCGAATGCTTTGGTGATTTTGTTATTCGCAAGGGTATTGTTGCAGAAGTAAAAGTATCTGTTACCGATTTTTACGCATAATTTAAAAGCAGCGCACCGCGCTGGTGAGGTTTAAAATTGACCATGAGTGAATTTAAAAACATATTACAGCTAGATAAGCAAAGCCAACAGGCTATGTTAGCTGATGCGAATGGTTTGCTGGCTAACATGAATGCTGAGCAGCGCGTTGCATGGGCGCTAGAGCACTTGCCTGACACCGCGTTTTTATCATCGAGTTTTGGTATTCAAGCAGCGGTAATGTTGCATTTAATGACATCACAGCGCCCCGATATACCTGTTGTACTAACAGACACGGGTTATCTATTTCCAGAAACCTATCAGTTTATCGATCAGATGAGCGAGCGTTTATCACTTAATTTAAAAGTGTATAAAGCGCAGTTAAGCCCTGCTTGGCAAGAGGCTAAATTTGGAAAACTATGGGAGCTTGGTGAAGAAGGTATTAAGCAATACAACCAGCTCAATAAAGTAGAGCCAATGACGCGTGCTTTAAAAGAGCTTAACGCGAGCACTTGGTTTAGTGGCTTGCGTCGAGATCAATCGTCGAGTCGTGCTGAAAAACAAGTTTTAGAAATAAGCCGGGGTACAGTAAAAGTGTATCCTATTATTGAGTGGAATAATCGTGATGTGTACCAATACCTCACTAAACATGATCTGCCATACCACCCATTATGGGAGCAAGGTTATGTGTCTATGGGTGATGTACACACTACGCGTAAATTAGAGCCAGGAATGAGCGAAGAAGAAACCCGCTTTTTTGGGCTGAACCGTGAGTGTGGCTTGCATATTGATGGTGATGGAATTTAATTACCTTATTATTCAAAGCTATAAATTTAAAAACGCAGCTAAAGCTGCGTTTTTATTTTGTGGAAAATAATTGCCTGACTGCTGTTTTTTTATTATATTAATGATAATAAAGGATTAAATTTACAGCAGGAACGCTATGAAATACTTTACCTACTTAGCAATATCAGTAATGGTCATTGCTCTTATCTCTTTGTTTTATCTTAAAAAGCCAAATGGGCAACCTTGGCTCACCAGCTCATTGATTAAAAATGAATCTTTTTCTATTAAAGATAAAGTGGTAGCGCTTTCATCTAATACATTCGAACAGCTCACACTTGAGCTTAAAAAAGTAGGAGATAAAATCACATCGTCACCGTTAGCATCTGACTCTCAAAGTAAAATTTATAAGTGGCAAGATGAGCAAGGGCAGTGGCATTTCTCCGATGTGCCAAATAAAAATGGCAAGAGTATTGAAGTGCATCTTGATCCCACAGATATTAATGTTGTGGTAGCCGAAGATACGGCTATATTAAGTGGCAGTGCTAAATCTGCAGCACAGCCTTTTCCTCAGCGAGCGCCTGAAATATACAACAGTGAGTCAATCAATAAGTTGTTTGAAGATGCTGAAAAAGCCAAAAAGAGAATTGAGCAACGCAGTAAAGAAGTCGAAAGTTTCAGCGGCTTTTAGCCCTAGGGAGTTACTGCGATTTCAAGTAGCGCTTTTCTGCTTCCATTAATAATATGGTTAAATAAATTTTAGTTGGCAGTGATAAAAACACACCAATTGCAATGCACGCTGCTGCAGTAATAATGCCTTTAATACCGTACTGGCTGGTAAAGTAGCTCGATACAATTAATATATGGCCTGTCACAATCAGGCATAACCCAAGCAAAATAGATGTTTTAAGTAGTCTTATCATTACTATTGAAGACATGGCGGCCTCTGCGCAGCGTGTCTTCTTAGTGTATGGTATCTTGATAGAGCAACATTGATTTAGCGCAAGGGTGTATCAATATTTACTTCTATAGCGAATGTAAAAAAGCCCAGCTCATTGCTGAGCTAGGCTTTTAAGCTACCATTGTTTAATGGCTAGTTAGTCGAGCATATTGCGTAATACGTACTGCAAAATCCCGCCATGTTTGTAGTAATCCCACTCTTTAGGGGTATCAATACGCACATCGGCACTAAAACTAACTTGTTTACCTTCACTGTTAGTGGCAATGACACTGACTTCGTCGGTTTTGTCGTATAAACCTTGAATATCAAATTGTTCTTGCCCCGTTAAGCCCAATGATTCATGGCTTTCACCCTCTTTAAATTGTAAAGGTAATACGCCCATACCAATCAGGTTCGAGCGGTGAATACGCTCATAGCTTTGTGCTATCACAGCTTTAATACCGAGTAGTAATGAGCCTTTTGCAGCCCAATCTCGTGAGGAGCCGGTACCATATTCTTTACCTGCTAGAACCACTAATGGTGTTCCACTCTCTTGATATGCCATTGCCGCATCATAAATACTCTCTAGCTTATCGTCAGGTTGAGTGCGAGTGACACCGCCCTCAGTACCGGGGGCGAGTAAGTTTTTAAGGCGCACATTAGCAAATGTACCACGCATCATCACTTCGTGATTACCACGGCGAGAACCATAAGAATTAAACTGTGCTTTTTCTACCCCATTTTCTTGCAGATAAAGTCCTGCGGGTGCCTCCGCTTTAATCGCACCTGCTGGTGAAATATGATCGGTAGTCACTGAATCGCCTAGTTTAGCTAGACAGCGCGCACCTTCTATTTTTGGGATCCCCGGCGGTTCAACACTCATACCATCAAAGAATGGCGCTTTTTTGATATAAGTCGAGGCAGCATCCCAATCGTAAAGCTTACCATCAGGTATTTGAATTTTTTGCCAGCGACTGTCGCCATCGTAAACATTGGCGTAGCTTTTTTCGAACATTTCTTTAGTTACCGTATTTTTTACAAGCTCACTCACTTCTTTAACGCTTGGCCAAATATTTTTAAGGTATATATCGTTACCATGCTTATCTTGCGCAAGTGGTTCGTTGTATACATCAATATCGGTTCTACCTGCTATAGCATAAGCTACTACAAGTGGTGGCGACGCAAGGAAGTTCATTTTAACGTCTTGGTGAATACGCCCTTCAAAGTTACGGTTACCCGACAAAATAGAGCTTACAATTAGTTTATGTTTTTGAATAGCTTCTGAAATTTCATCCGCTAATGGGCCTGAGTTACCAATACAGGTGGTACAGCCATAACCAACTAAGTTAAAACCAAGCGCATCAAGATCATCCATTAACCCTGCTTTTTCAAGGTAATCGGTAACCACCTGCGAACCTGGCGCTAAAGACGTTTTAACCCAAGGTTTTACATTAATACCTAATTGACGTGCTTTTTGAGCCACTAATCCTGCTGCTAAAATTACGCTTGGATTAGAGGTATTAGTACAGCTTGTGATTGCAGCAATGACGCAGGCGCCATCGTTTAATTCAAACTCTTGGCCATTAAAGTTAACTTTTGCTGCGCCCATAAACTGCGCTTCATCAGTGGGTTCGTCAGGATTGGTCGTAGGGCCTTCACTTTCAATACGCGCTTGCTCTTCATCGCTTTTATCTCGACGTGCCATACGTTCGTCTTGGAAGTCTTTTAAGTGTTGACCAATAACATCACCGGCTTTATCCAGTGTGATTCTGTCTTGTGGACGTTTCGGGCCAGCAAGACTTGGTACTACATCATCTAAAGTTAGTTCTAGCTTATCGGTATAATGTGCTTCATCGCCATCATTACGCCATAAACCTTGATGTTTTGCGTAATCTTCAATCAGTTTAAGCTGCTTTTCATCGCGATTAGTTAAGCGTAAGTAATTAATCGTTTCATCATCAATAGGGAAAATACCACAGGTTGCGCCATATTCCGGTGCCATGTTGGCAATAGTCGCTCTGTCGGCCAGTGGTAAGTCGGCAAGCCCGTCACCATAAAACTCAACAAACTTACCTACCACACCGTGGTTACGCAGCATTTCAGTAACAGTAAGTACTAAATCGGTTGCTGTAGTGCCCTCAGGTAAGCGACCATTTAATTTAACACCCACAACCTGTGGGATAAGCAAGCTAATAGGTTGGCCAAGCATTGCGGCTTCGGCTTCAATACCGCCTACACCCCAACCGAGTACGCCTAGGCCGTTGATCATGGTTGTGTGAGAATCAGTACCAACCAGTGTATCTGGATAGGCTAACGATTTACCGTTTTTTGTATCATTAAATACTACACGTGCTAAGTATTCTAAATTTACTTGATGGACAATACCTGTGGCTGGTGGCACCACTTTTAAATTATCAAATGCGGTTTGACCCCAACGTAAAAACTCGTAGCGCTCTTTATTACGTTCATATTCTAGTTTTGAATTTAAGTCGAATGAGCCATCTTTACCGTAACCATCCACTTGTACTGAGTGATCGATCACCAGTTCAGCCGGAGAAAGCGGATTTATTTTTGCAGGATCGCCACCAAGCTTTTCCATCGCATCACGCATGGCGGCTAAGTCAACAATAGCAGGGACACCGGTAAAATCTTGCATTACTACGCGGGCAGGGGTGAAGGCTACTTCGGCCGAGGGCTTAGCCTTTGGATCCCAATCTAGTAGTGCCTGAATATCTTGCTCTTTAATATTCACACCATCTTCATTACGCAATAAATTTTCTAGTAATATTTTTAACGAAAAAGGCAGGCGTTTGGCTTTATCGCCAAGTCCCATGAGCGAGTTAATATGATATTGCTCGCCATTGATAGTAAGCTGTTGTTGGGTGTCGAAACTATTTTTCATTATTTGTCCCTTCAATAAATTAGATTGATATTCTTGAAAAAGTGACCTCTGTAGTAGTTTGCAAACTGTGTACCATGATAAAAAAATACCATGCAGTGTAATTTTTTTGACTGTTATATAAATAGAGATGAAGGCCAAAAGTTAAAATTCAAGGGATGCTCTGAGTAATAATTGGCCACAAAACTAAACTCAAAAAAGTGTTATTTAAAGTAGTCCTGTTGTTTTAAGTGGAAACTTAAATACACCAATGCAATCGCAATTAAGGTCACTGCAATAGGCATAAAAATAGCGCTAACGCCAAACAAGCTGATGCTATTAATAATCATAAAATTATAGTATTGCTGAGCTAAAACCGCTGCCAAAGAGATTATTAATGTTAATGTGGCTAGTGACTTTTTGAATAATAAAAGTACGCACCCTAATGCGCCGCCAAATACTGCAATAGCAAACGCTAAAGTAGCCCATAGAGGTTGGTTGTTATAAGCAAGTTGTTGTTCTTGTGGGAGTTTACTTACCATTTCGGGTGTTAATAATAGCTGCATGATAAATGCAAAAACACCTAATACATTCCATAACAGGGCGGTGATGAGTACGGGTTTTCTCCAGCGGTTTGCAGTGTTTTCTGACATGTAAGCATCGATTTTTTATTATTGGTATTCTATTAAAGAATAAAAAAGCCAGTGATGCAAACTGGCTTTTAATAATACATATGACGTAAGCGAATGTTAGCCAAACGAAATAGGACGACGACCCGTTTTTTCATCCACTTTAGGTTTTTTAGTACGTTTGCGCTTATTTTTAGCCGGCTCTGTTGTTGCTACTGGCGCGGCTTTTTCTGCTGTAACTGTTTCATCAATAACAGGACGCTCTGCAGGAGTGGCATCTTCACTTAGCGTCAGTTGGAACAACTCGCCATCAAATGTAAGAACATCGCCACTGTATAATTTTTTCCGTTTAATTGTACAAATTTCATGGTTAACACCTACATAGCCACCGCTAATTAGATTTTTTGCTTGGCCACCACCTTCAACTAGATCTAATACTTTTAATAATTTACAAAGCTCTATAGGCTCTTCTTCTAATTCAATTTCTATATATTCTTCGTTCATCATGTTTCTCTGTGGGGGTGGCATTAGCTGTAGTATAAAGGCTAGCTGGTTATTTTGCACCAAAGTGCGTTTGTTAGATGCGATGATTGTGCATTTTTTATGAAACTTTTTACCTCTTTCATTTGTCTTTAAAAAAACTGAAGTAATTCAAGGCTACACTTCGCGTGAAAAAAATTACACATTGGCGCGCTTATTGCCAATATCTGTCGTAAAAAGAGATTGAATATAAACAGTGGAGTAAAACATGGGCATAAGATTAGCGATGAAAAAAGAGCTAATGGGCTTAGATAATTCAGATATGTTAACTGCTGATGATGTTAGAAAGCATTTGGCTCAGCAGGTACAAGAAGACACTGAACGTGGTTTTTCAGTTATCTCCAAGTTTAATGACACCCATAGTCAGTTAGTCAGCGGGCTTAAAACCAAACAAAGCGAGCTGGTATTTGAACGACATCGTTTATTTAATGAAGTACTTTATAATCGCCAGAGTGTTGATGCATGGTTAAATAACCAAATAAATTAAATTGCCATTTTAAATCACCCCTTATAGACTACACTTGTAATCGATTGGGGGTGATAATGAAAAATGGAATTTTAATATGTGTATTGGTGTTTTTATTAGCTGCGTGCCAGCGACCTACTGTTTATGTTTTTATTGAAAACTTGCAAGGTGAACAGCGCAACCAGCTAGATGCTGCACTAAATGCACAAACTCTTCCCTATGAATATGTAGAACTAGCAATCCCATCAGATTTTGGTGAGGCCACATTACTACTCTCAAGCGATAAAATTTACCCCAAAGAGACGGAGCAACTTGCAGCTATAATGCAAGAGCTAGGGTACGCGCCACAAGTTAATTATACAAGTCGTTCAAATCATTTTTATGGTGATGGCAATATAGGCTTTTATTTAAAAAATGCTGATGCCAATAGAAATTTTGTTATGCCTAAACAGCTGAGAACAACTCATTGCAGCGAAGATAAATACAATGATTTA
This sequence comes from Pseudoalteromonas sp. MQS005, assembly GCF_001661605.1. Lineage (NCBI taxonomy): Bacteria > Pseudomonadati > Pseudomonadota > Gammaproteobacteria > Alteromonadales > Pseudoalteromonadaceae > Pseudoalteromonas > Pseudoalteromonas sp. MQS005. The sequence goes on from NZ_LYRQ01000031.1 coordinate 49,412, forward strand.
GCAGTCAAATTTGCAAATGAAGCTGTTGAGTTTACATTACCAAGTGGCGCAATCGTGAGGCTAAACTGGGAATATTTATATGGTTATGTTGTTGTTTATTTTAAAGACTATTCGCAAACATACAGTCATTCGCAGCCGCTTGTAAATACCCCCTTTGGCGCCAAGCCGTCAGATACCTACACATTTACCGCAAGTGTTAACACCCCCGGTTGGCTTGATTGCTCACTACAAATTGTTTATATGGACTGATTTAACCGTGGGTTTCTATATGTTCGCTTAGTTTAGCTATGCGCAGGCTCATTCCTTCAATAATACGGTCTTTAATTTTTTCGCGTATAACATTAGGTAGGCGGGTAAGGGCATCGGCAGTAATAGCCAGTACGATGGCATTTTCTTTGGCGCGTGCATTAATGCTGCGCTCTCGGTTATTAATAAACGCGCCTTCACCAATAAATTCACCAGGCTCTATACTACCCAGTTCCAGTAGGTGACTATGCTTAAACACCATCAAAGAGCCACTGAGGACAATAAAAAGTCGCTTGTCATTATCAAACTCTTTAAATAAAAACTGATTTTTACTTACTAAGTATAATAATCCAAACGACTCTAAAAGAATTTGACGTTCATTAAGCGTGAACTCTTTAAAGAATTCTAAGCGATTTATAATTTCCATTTGCTTAAACAAAGGGATGTTTTCAATTAACTTCATCAATAACCTAGGGCGCTAGCCTTATAAAATATCAGCTAATATTGCGCTCTTTTAATTTACGGGTCAACGTATTGCGACCCCAACCAATTTTTACCGCGGCTTCTTGCTTATGGCCTGAACAATTAGCGAGTGCTGTTTTTATTAAGCGGGTTTCCAGCTGGGCTTGAATATCCGGCCAAATATTTTCTTTACCTTGTTTAAACTCTTGATTAAGCCATTGCTGAAATGAATCTAGCCAATCGCCTTCTTGAGTTGCGGCGGCATTATCAATAATTTCAGGGGGTAAATCTTGCTCACCAATCAGCTCCCCAGGTGCCATTACGGTTAACCATCGACAGGTGTTTTCAAGCTGGCGAACATTTCCTGGCCAATTAAATAAACACAGTTGTTTAATCGCTTTAGGGCTAAGTACTTTACTATCTACTTGCAGGTCTTTTGCACTTTTATGTAAAAAGTGTAGCGCTAAGCGTTCTATGTCTTCGGGGCGCTCGCGTAGAGCCGGCAAGCGTAAGCGAACCACGTTTAAACGATGAAATAAGTCATCTCTAAACTTACCTTGTTTTACCAGCTCTTCTAAATTTTGGTGAGTGGCAGCAATAATGCGCACATCCACCTTTATACTTTGATGGCCGCCAACGCGGTAAAACTCGCCATCGGCTAATACGCGTAACAAGCGGGTTTGTACATCAAGTGGCATATCACCTATTTCATCCAAAAATAAGGTACCGCCATTGGCTTGTTCAAAGCGCCCTTTACGCACGCTATCGGCCCCCGTAAAAGCGCCTTTTTCATGGCCAAATAATTCAGACTCAACTAACTCTTTAGGAATAGCGGCCATATTAAGAGCAATAAATTGGTTTTCTTTACGCGGGCTGTGATTGTGCAAGGCGCTGGCAACCAACTCTTTACCTGTTCCTGACTCACCGTTGATGAGTACGCTCATACTGGATGCTGAGAGTTTGCCTATAGCACGAAACACTTCCTGCATAGCAGGGGCTTCGCCAATAATATGAGCGCTTTTGGGTGGCGCGCTTTTTCGTTTGGTTTTTTTGGTCGAATTAGCACGATAGGCGCTTTCCACTAGCGCAACGGCTTCATTTAAATCAAACGGTTTAGCTAAGTACTCAAACGCACCTTTTTGAAAAGCATTAACCGCTGAGTCTAAATCAGAGTGTGCGGTCATAATAATAACGGGTAGGCCAGGGGTTTGCTCAGCTATCAGCTCAAGTAACGCCATCCCGTCCATCCCCGGCATTCTTACATCTGAAATTAACACACTGGGTTGACTAAATTTTAGTGCATTAAGAACGTTTTGCGCATCTGCAAAGCTTTCTACTTCAAACCCTGCGCGAGTCAGTGCTTTTTCTAGTACAAAGCGAATTGAGGCATCATCATCTACAAGCCAAGCTGTTTTCATGCAAACTCCAAAGTATTAATCTGTAAATGGCAGATAAATATTAAATTCAGTATGTCCTGGCCAACTATCGCATTCGATATAGCCATCATGTTGATCAATCAAGGTTTGCGCTATAGATAATCCAAGTCCCGAGCCACCTTCTTTATTAGTGGTCATAGGGTAAAATAAGGTGTCGCGTAAATTAGCATCAATACCTGGACCGTTATCCATTACTTGAATAAGCAATGCCTTTTTAGGGGCTTTTCCCGGACGACGATGCTGATAATTAATCCGTGTTTTTATTTTTATTTCGCCACCATCTACCAATGCCTGTTGCGCATTACGCACAATATTAAGCACCACTTGTTGAACTTTGCTCTGATCAATATAAACATCAGGAATACTCGGGTCGTAGTCTTTAACTAACCGAATATTGCGGTTGTTATCTAACGTACTGAGTTTAACAACCGACTCTAATGTTTGATGTATATTGCCATACGATTTTTGCGGTAGTTGGTTAGGCCCAAGGAGTCTATCAACTAATTCACGCAACCGATCGGCTTGTTCAATTATCAGTTCTGCACATTGATCTCTTTCTTGTTGATCACCCTCGTACTGCAATAATTGCGCCGCCCCGCGAATTCCACCCAGCGGGTTTTTAATTTCATGAGCTAAACCGCGAATTAAGTTACGTGCAGCTTGGTATTGATGCATTTGATTTGAGACTTGGTCGTGCTTTATTTCGTCATCGGTTTGTCGACATTCAAATAAAATATAATAGGTGTCGTTATGTTTTATTCGCCGAGTACTCACCGCTAATTTTGCATGGCGAGAATCGATAAACACCACGTCAGCTCTGTGCTGGTGGCAGTCTACACCATCAACTAACGAGTACTGTGCAATGCGTTTTAAGTCGATAGAATGGTAGTTAAATAAATCGTCGAATGCTTGTCCTAGCAAACGTTTTTCGCCTAAGCCAAGTAATTCACTGGCACTGGTGTTAGCGTAAATAAGCTGAAAGCTTTCATCAAGTAACATCAGGGCAGTGGTTTGGTTTTGCCAAATTATATTCAGTAGCTCTGGGCTAAAATGTGTTTTATTAATCATCATTGCACCATTTTAGTGCGCCTGGGAAGGTAGGCAAGGTTTTTAGAAAATATACGCTAAACACGCGTACTTAATTGTAATTATCGACCTATGTTAAGGCCTTTACGGTGCATAAAAAATACACTTTCAGGACTGGTTGCAATTACCTGATTTTGTTTATTATAAAGTTTAACTTGCAGTGTGTGTTGGCCTCGCTCCACATCTCTTAACGCCAGTGTTGTCGTATCGCTCGGTGCACCAATGGCAACGCCATCTAAAAATAAACCAATGGTAAATCCAGCTTCAAATCGAGGGGCAATACGGGTAGAGACATACACAGAGCCCGTGTTTTCCCTGATAGTTTGGTGTGGTTCAGGCGATGAAATACTAATACTAAACTTTACTGCTGTTTTAGTAGGAGCAGTATCAAGAATATCGGTGTTTGTAGCGGGCATGCTGAGATGTTGGCTCGTGAGTTTAACCTCTTTAGCGCCTGGCTGAGGAGTATCTGAAAAAACCAACACCCCATTTTTGTCTTTCCATGCGTAAATTTTTTTATCGCTCGCATGGCTATTAAGGCTTAACATTAAAGCTATTAATAGCAACAAAATCTTACCTACCATCCAGCTATCCTGCATTGTTTAAACTAACTTCACTTTAGTGTAGAACCGTTAAATTTACCATAAAAAAAGCCCGCAAAGCGGGCTTAAAACACACATTATTTATCGGTTAATAAATTAACAGCTGTAGTACATTTCAAACTCAACTGGGTGAGTTGTCATGTTAAGTTTTTCAACTTCTTTTGACTTAAGTGCGATGTAAGCATCGATTAGGTCATTGGTGAATACACCACCTTGGTTTAAGAATTCACGGTCTGAATCAAGCGCAGCTAATGCTTCATCTAATGATGAGGCTACTGTTGGAATTTCTGCCGCTTCTTCAGCTGGTAAGTCGTATAAGTCCTTGTCCATAGCATCGCCAGGGTGGATCTTGTTTTTAATTCCGTCAAGGCCAGCCATAAGCATTGCAGAGAAAGCAAGGTATGGGTTAGCTGTTGGATCTGGGAAGCGTACTTCGATACGACGACCTTTTGCAGATGGAACCACTGGAATACGGATTGATGCCGAACGGTTACGAGCCGAGTATGCAAGCATTACCGGTGCTTCAAAACCAGGTACTAAACGTTTGTACGAGTTAGTTGACGCGTTAGCAAAAGCGTTGATCGCTTTAGCATGTTTGATAATACCGCCAATGTAGTAAAGTGCATCTTCAGAAAGGCCGCCGTATTTATCACCTGCGAATAAGTTTACGCCATCTTTTGCTAAAGACTGGTGACAGTGCATACCAGAACCGTTATCACCAACAACCGGCTTAGGCATAAACGTTGCCGTTTTACCGTAAAGGTGAGCCATGTTGTGGATAACATATTTCATTTCTTGGATTTCATCGGCCTTTAACACCATAGTGTTAAAACGCGTTGCAATTTCGTTTTGACCGGCAGTCGCCACTTCGTGGTGATGCGCTTCAACAACTTGACCCATTTCTTCTAAAACTAGGCACGTTGCAGAACGCCAATCTTGGAAATCATCAACAGGTGCAACTGGGAAGTAACCGCCTTTAACACCTGGGCGATGGCCTGTATTGCCATCTGCATATTCTTTATCTGAGTTCCAAGCTGCTTGCTTAGAATCAATTTTGTACATTGAACCAGACATGTCAGATTTGTATTTAACGTCGTCAAATACGAAAAACTCTGGTTCTGGGCCAAATAAAACAGTGTCAGCAATACCCGTAGAGCGCATGTACTCTTCAGCGCGCTTAGCAACTGAGCGAGGGTCGCGTTCGTAACCTTGTAATGTAGAAGGTTCAACCACGTCACAACGAACGATTAGTGTTGTTTCTTCTGTGAAAGGGTCAAGTTTAATTGAATCTGCATCTGGTAGTAACACCATGTCTGATTCGTTGATGCCTTTCCAGCCAGCAATTGAAGAACCGTCAAACATCTTTCCATCTTCAAAAAAGTCTTCATCAACTTGATGATGAGGAATAGAAACATGTTGCTCTTTACCTTTTGTGTCAGTAAAGCGTAAATCAATGAACTTAACGTCATTTTCTTTAATAAAATCTAAAACCGATTGTGACATGTGTCCTCCAACTATTGGGTTTTATTATTGCTGCTTAGATACGTTGAATACTTATAAGCTGATTTTGTGCCACTATTATAATTATTTGTTTTTTATGTAAAAA
>NZ_LYRQ01000032.1:0-50824 GCF_001661605.1 Pseudoalteromonas sp. MQS005
TTTCATATAAAAATTCAGTAAAATTTTTTATCCATATTATACTTTTTTATTATTGCTGTAATTTTGGATAACTATGTTAAACAATTATTCTGTGCGTACCCGTTTAGCCGTGCTTGCATTGCTACCAATTATGATTTTTTTAATTACATCGTTTTTTTCAATAAACACAATGGGAAGGTTAGTAGCAGGGATTGATAGTTTATACGACGATCGTGTCGTACCACTTAAGCAAATTAAACATGTGTCTGATAATTACGCTGTAAATATTGTTGACTTACTTCACAAGTATCGTGCTGAGTCTATTACCAAATCAGAGCTTTTAGCGAATATTAATGATGCTAGAAATACGGCTGATAATGAATGGAAAGCCTACCTGAGCACACAGCTAACAGCTGAAGAAAAGCGCTTAGTAGATAACGTTGAAAGCAAACTAAAGCCCGTGCTTACGCACTTAAATAATTTAATTTTAAGCATTAATAGTGGTGAATTTTTATCACTACCACAAAAGCAATTTGTTTATGAGCTTTACCAACTCTTTGATCCGCTGAGTGCCAGCTACCAAGCTTTAATTGATTTACAGCTTAAAGAAGCGAGTGATTTTAAAGTTAAAGCCGATGAGAATTATCAATTTATAAAATTGATAATGAGTGTGACAATCGCGATATTGATTTTACTGTTACTGATTGTTGCTTACTTTATTTATTCCTCGATACAAAATCCATTAATGTCATTACGCGATACCATAACGCACATTGCGACCAATGCTGATTTAACAGCTCGTGCTGAGGTTCAGGGCAAAGATGAGATTGCAGATACCGCATCTAACTTTAATGATATGCTACTTCGGATCCAAGGTTTAGTAAAAGATATGGCAGGCGCAACGCTGACACTTGCCTCTGCAGCTGAAGAAATGAACTCTATTAGTATTCAGGTTGCCAGTACAGCAACGCAGCAAGAGCAACAATCGGCTATGATTGCAACTGCAATTACTCAAATGAGCAGTGCAATAGAACAAGTTGCTCAAAACGCGCAAACAACCTCCGACAAGGCAACAAGTGCCGACATTAAGGCAGGCCAAGGGCAACAAGCTGTTGCTGATAATATAGAGTCAATAAATACGCTTTCAACTTTAGTTAATACTAATACGCAGCTCATTACAGATCTAAATACACAAACCAATGATATAAACCAAGTTGTTATGATGATTCAAAGCGTTGCTGAGCAAACTAACTTGTTAGCTTTAAATGCAGCTATTGAAGCAGCAAGAGCTGGCGATTCTGGTCGTGGTTTTGCCGTTGTAGCCGATGAAGTAAGGCAACTTGCCCACAATACTCAAAAGGCAACCGCTAGCATTAATGAAATGATCACTAAACTACAAGGCATGGCTCAGCAAGCTGTTAATGCCATGGGTAACGCTGAAAGCAGCGCTAAAGAGAGTGTTGACCATGCTAATTATTCTTCGCAGGTGCTCAGCGAAATTAACCGTGAAGTTACTGAAATTGCAGATATGAATACTCAAATATCAACCGCAACTCAGGAGCAAAAAATGGTCGCAAATGAGCTAAGCAGTAATATTAATGAGTTTAGCGCGAGTATCACGTCGGTTAGCGAAAGCTCACAGCAAAATGCACAGGCATCGCAAGAACTTGCACAGCTTGCGGCAATGCTACAAGGGCAAGTTAATGTATTTAAAGTTTAGGTACTTTCATTTTGCCGCATGTTAGGAGTTATACCTTAAATGAAAGCCTTATTTGCCATCATTTAAAATTATTAATTGATGGCATGCTTGTTACTTTAAGCACTAGTTTGATTTGACAATATATTTATCCAATCACTGGGGTTTGAGAGTATAAACTGATACGAGCTGCCATCTTGCGTGAAAACCTCCATCGCATCAGCTGTTATTGGAACAAGGCCTGCGCCTTTGCCTTTACATTCAACCACTTTTAAAATTGTATCACGGGCAATTGTATATGGTTCTAACCCTAATTTTTCATTAAAAGGTTCAAAATTTAAGTCGGTTTGCGTAATCCAAAACTTTCCGTCCGCTTTCATAACTCCATTTTGAATGGTTGCCATTGTTGATTTAACCACAGTTGATTGCATATTTAAATTCCTTTACACGTGCATATAATTTCAAATTGTTCAACTTCCTTCTGTTTATTATTACAGCTAACTTGATAGCCAAAAGCAAGTTTATTTGTGCACTAACGCCACAAAGCCACCTTTTAAATTTAAAAGTTACCCGCATATATTTACCTGCTTTAAACTTTGTGGGATAATCGCTGCCCTCTTAGGGGAGTAGCCCGCTCAGTAATGAGTAAACTTATCAACATAATTGCACCTCATGTGCATGGTAAGTTTGTAATGTTGTAGCAAGCGTTATCGGCGAGACCTAGGTAGACACTATCCTCATGGCGGGAGATAGCTGTTTGCCTTGGTTTAGTATTCCCGCCTGAAGATTATATTAATGGATATTTTTTTAACCTCTACCGTCACTGTTGCCCTTGCTGAAATAGGCGATAAAACTCAGCTTTTATCTTTACTATTAGCTGCTCGCTTTCATAATAAAATTGCACTTATTTTAGGCATTCTCGCTGCTACTATTATTAATCATGGTTTATCTGCATGGTTTGGTGATTGGCTAAGCGGGAACTTTGCCGTCGAATACTTACCTTGGATAGTCAATATAAGCTTTATTGTGGTAGGGCTGTGGCTACTTATTCCAGATAAAGATGAAGAAGTGAGCCATAAATACGACCGCTATGGTGCATTTTTAGTGGCCTTAATCTTATTTTTTATTGCTGAAATTGGGGACAAAACACAAATTGCAACCGTGTTGCTCGGTGCACAATATCAATCAGTACTTTGGGTTACGCTGGGTACTACAGTAGGCATGTTAATTGCCAATGTCCCTGTTATTTATGCCGGTAAGGCGTTACTAAAAAGAATTCCATTAAATACCGTAAGAGCGATAGCAGCCAGTGTTTTTGTACTGTTGGGTATTTATGGTTTAGTGACTATATAATGATTAAATAACGTTTAAATCACTCTTTAATCGTTAAACAATAAAAAGCGCTTACCTACTTTTATACAAGTTAGTTGTAAGCGCTTTTTATATAAGGGTATATGATTTAGGCGTTATTTACACAATAGCAGCCTTTTGTATCCGCTATTAATAATGATGAGTTAAATCCGGCCTGTAAATTACTAATAACGGTTTCCACAAAGCCACTACCTTGAGAGCATGCCAGCCCTTCAGATAAAGGCCCTGCATAAACAAACTCACCATTTTTATCAATTAAAACGGCGGCAGGTGTGGCAGGGACCACTGACTTTAACTCATTATTTAATACAAAATTTTGCACTTCAACACCTTGGTTTGTAGCAAAGCGTTGCAGGGCTGATAAATGAGGCTGTGCTTGAATTGTACAGCCGCAATTTTCTTGCGTAATAATCACAAGTTGAGCACTGTCTTTGTTTTGCCACAGTACTTGGTTTTTAAATTGCGAAAACCAGTTTTGCTGTTTAAGCATATTACCCTCATCAAAGGGCTTTAGCTGCCCTAGCTGAAAGTAAACAAGTGCCGACACAACAAAAGCAAGCCATATACAAACTAAGCTAATGGTGAAATAACGAGACTTACTTAAATTTTGCAATACTTTGCTCTAATACATCAATACTTACGTCTATCAGCTGCACTTTAGCCGTTAACTGCTCAACTATTTTAGTCTCTTGATACTGGTTTTGGCGCATTTGATCTGTACTCATTGCTATTTGCTCTGTATTTCCAGCCTGTTCGGCAACCACTTGAGCTACTGAGTTAGTGCTGGCAGATACCGCTTGAATTTGATCACTCATTGACGAAATATTCTCTTTCATCGTTGCGCTTATTTTTGTTAAATCAACCACAAATTCTACACATTGATTCATCGACTGAGTTGACGTGCGACTATTATTTACCAGATCAGTAAGCGTAGACGCTATTTTGGTTGTTGTTGCTTGGCTGCTATTTGCAAGCGAGCGTACTTCATCGGCAACAACAGCAAACCCTCGGCCATGCTCACCCGCTCGTGCGGCCTCTATTGCAGCATTAAGGGCTAATAAATTAGTTTGGTCGGCTATGCCTGAAATTTCATTGAGTAAACTAGTAATAACATCCCCAGCGGCCACTAAATGGCTTAACTGCTCTTCAGTGTTTGTTAACAAGGTGAGTAGCTCGGTGCTTTTTCTGTCGGTTTGTAATACTTCTTCCAGCGCAACATTGGCTGATTCAGTAATGCTATTAACTTGTTGTTTTAAAGTATCGCTTTCTTGTTCAACTAACTTAAAACCATGCGCAACTTGTGCGCCTGAATTAGCAATATCATCTGTTTGCGCGTTTCGTTGCTGCGCGCTATTGGCTAACTCATCATGAACATGAATAAGCTCTTTAGAGTTATTTTTTAAAGAGTCTGACTGAACTTGAACTTGCTTAATCACATCTGATAAGTACTCAAGCAAAGTATTAAAACCAACTACCGCTTTGCTTGTTGTGTCATCTGCTCGCATAGAAAGCTTAACTTGATTTGGATCTTGCATTATTTGCTCTGTGGCATAACTTAACGATAGACCCGCACGGCGTTCGCGATTTAATGTTACGGCAATAAAACCAGCTACAAGCGCTTCCACAATGGCATACGCTGCGTGAATAAGCACTGTTGAAAAGGCGAGTCGGTCTGGATCAAATACGTAAAAACCAGTATTTTGTGTTTGCAAATAGTAAAAAGATAAATGGTGTATAGCTACAAACACAATAGCGGTAATAAACACTCGCCACTCTATGAACATTATTAGCATGGCTAAGAAAATGAATATTTCGAAATGCACTTCAATAAGGCCATAGGCTTGTTGAATATGTAAAAATGAAAACATCATAATTGCAGCCGCAACAACATGCGGTGTCATTTTGCTATCGGGTTGGGTTTTTAAAAGCCAAATGGGGAGCAAACATAACGGTAAGCCGACAAGAAATACTTCTGTCAGGGTGCCAAAATAAAGACCAATACCTATAGACTCAATAAACAAAAGACTAAAAATAATTGTGAATAACCGACTTACACTAGACATAAAAACCTTAAATTAATTGTGTTCTAATTTAAACACGTTCAGCTGATATTTAAACTCAAAACAGCTAGCTATTTATTATTTCAAATCAAACAAAGTACAAATTATTTGATTTAAAACCGTTTTTAATGCGCTACTTAACAATTGGTAGTATTTGTTTAAAGGTAGACGTCCCTGCTTTTGTTGTCCATTGAAATATGATGGTCTCTACACAAGAGACTATAGCACCGGCTTGACGAAGCTGTTCTAGTGCAATAGCTTTGTGCTCTGTGTTTCTTGATGCTACTGCATCAGCTGCCACAGTGACCGCATAACCCTGCTGTAATAAATCTAAGCATGTTTGTAACACACAAACGTGCGCTTCAGTGCCAATTACAACTATATGTGGGCGATTTAATTGCGCAAGAGTATCTAAAAACCCCTCTTGTGCACAGGCACTAAAGTTAATTTTTTCAAAATAGCGAGCATTAGGTAACACAGATTTTATTTTCTCATCACTTTCACCTAGTCCTTTTTTATAATGTTCTGTAATTATTGAAGGAATTTGATGAATAGCACTTGCTTTTGCTAACTGCAAAGCACAATCTAGCGTGTCATTAAACGAAGCAATCGCTGGTGCTAACTTACTTTGTAAGTCGATAACTAAAAGTATACTGTGCTCTGCTTTAATATTTCCTGCGTAATTCATACTATGTCCTTACGTTATAACTAGATTAACCTTGTAACAAACAACAAAAACACAACAAACAGTTTACATTTAATGCTTTTTGTAATTTTTGAATTAAACTCATGTTATATTACGCCAATATTTAATACCAACCTTGTTCGTTGTAAGGGTAAGTGCTTTTGAGTAAGTTTTTCTTTATTGTTTATATGTTTTTATTTGTTTGCTCGCAGCATAGCTTTGCTTCACAAACTTATTCAGAACAATTACAACGTATCACTAACAACGAACAATTGTCGCAAAGCTTTATAGTGAAATCACTCCAAGATGACATGGGCTATGTATGGATTGCTACAACTGAAGGTTTATACCGATTCGACGGATACCAAGTCACGCCTTACGAGAGCGAATTGGGTTTAAAAAATAACTACATTAATAGTATTTATAAAGCAATTGACGGCCAAATTCTGGTTAATACTCAACTTGCAGGAAGTTATTTGATTAACCCTAATACCTTGCAAGCAGAGCTAATATATTCAGGGCACTTAAACCAAAATCAAGAAAAGTTCTCTCCTGTTCAGGCTGTTGCTGAACAACCGGCGCATTTTTATTTTTCTATTGATTCGCACATCTACCGATATGGTAAAACATCAAAAGACCTAACACTCATCTCATCTTTGCCCGATGAAAATATGTTTATTAGAGCATTATCATTATACCAAAACACATTGTATATTGGTGCCGATCAGGGGCTATATGTTTATAGCTTTGCCAATAACGACCTACAACAAATAACACTTAACGACATTCAAGAAGTTACAAACGATAGCAACAATGTTAAATTTTTATCCATAGATGATGAGCTCGGTTTGTTAATTGGTACGGTTGAAGGAATGTATCGGATTGCTTTTGATGAAATTAAAAATATAAACCCTTCAGCATTAACAACTTTGATAAGTGACTATAATATTTGGGATTATATAAACACACCGTATGGTGAGTTTATTGCCACAGAAAGTGGGTTATTTGAATTCGATAGAAAAAACACAAGCATTAGCCTTATTTTAAACTTCAAAGATAGTAACTACAACGTAACAGAGAACACGATAAACGATATTATGTTTGATGAGTCGGGCTTACTTTGGTTAGGCTCTAGAACACATGGAATATTTACTTGGGCAGCACAAACAAAAAAGTTTAAAAAAATAACCTTACCTGAAAATAATGTTGTAAACACAATTTACCAAGATAATAGTAAATTACTGTGGATAGGCACTGACGATGGGCTTGTTCAGTATAACTTAGAAACCCAAAAGAGTGACTTATATCTACAATCTAAAGATAGCAAAGCGGTCTATGGCCTATCGGCTATAGGTGATATCTTCCCTGCATATGGCAAAGGCGATAACTACCTATGGCTAGCAACTTTTTCCGGGCTCGATCTCTTTAATAAAGAAACAACAACATTTGAAAAAAACAAATACATTACTCAGTACAAGTTAAATACCGACTATACGTTCGGCATTGCACAAGTTGCACCCGATACTTTTGCTTATATAAACAATGATAACTTTTATATATTTAATGGTAACACAGGCGAAAACCGAGTTATTAATGGACTAAAAGAGCAGGTATCGCCCATGCTTGCATATACGTTTCATACCCCCTCTGAGGCTTTCCCTGGCGAATTACTGTTAAGTACCTCTGACACGCTTTATCGATACAACGAAGAAACAGCGACTTTAATTACTATTTTTAAATCTAAAACAGCAAAAAACAATCTTTACCATACAGTAGAGAATTATTATTACGATGCTAAGCGAGAGCTGCTGTGGTTAGCCACCACCCAAGAAGGCTTAATTGCAGTAAACGCTGAAACATATCAGCAAGTGCATGTATTTGATAAACACAACTCATTAAATACTAACTCTATTTTTAAACTTATTGCAGATAATAAAGACTTTTTATGGATAAGTACTGATAACGGTCTTTATCAACTTAATTTAGATACGCTTAACATCACTACGTACACAATAAAAGATGGCTTAAGTAACAATCACTTTACAGCACTAGCAGCATTAAGGTTACACAACAACGAGTTAGCGTTTGGTAACCGTAGCGGCGTGCTAATGTTTGACCCAGAGCAATTTGATAATGAACAGCGAAAAATCAATAATAACTTAGCAATTACTAATATTAGTTTGTTTTCACAAGCCCTTAATTACTCCCCTTCAAAATACAGCACTGATCCATTAATGCTTAAGCACGACGATATGGGCTTAACGGTTCGGTTTTCAAATTTTGATTATAAAAATATTAATAAAACCTACTACAAAGTTGAGCTTACAGGCCCTTCGTCTTTGAGCTACAACGATTTAAAATCTAACCAGGTGTTTTTTACTAAATTACAACCTGGTGATTATATTTTGTCTGTGTCTACTCAACAGCGAAATGGAGTGATCACAAGTGACCCCATACAGTTAAAATTTAGTGTAGCTTACGCCCCTTGGCAGTCTCCTATTGCATATACTTTATATTTTATTGCTATTGTTGTTATTTTGTTTTTATTTTTCTGGCAATACCGAAGCCGTAAAATTGCAATTGAACAAGCTCACCGCGCCGCTGTGCACTCTAAAACACAAACTGAGCTGGCACTAAAAAGTAATAAAAGCGGTGTATGGAACTATAGCTTTGCAGATAACTCAGTAAATACAGATAGAGGCGCAGAGCTTGGCTACGAGAACTTACCTGAACGCATCGATATAAGTAGTTTTTTTAATATTATGCATCCTGATGAGCGTCGCAGGCTACAAAGTAAATGGAATACTTTTACAAACCAAACTAAGCAAAAACATTGGCAAGCTACTTATCGTTTACGGCACAAAGATGGGCACTGGTTATGGTTTCATGATTTGGGGCAAACTATTTATAATGAAGACACTAAAGAGCCTCTTTATGTGTCGGGTATTTTTACTAATATTACCGAGCAGCTGGCAAACGAACAACAAGCCAAAATATTAGGCGAAGCATTTAGTCAAATAAATGACTTTTTACTTATTTTAGATGAAGACCTCGTGCCATTTTCAGCCAATAACAGCTTTATGGATGTGTTTTCTGATGAAGGCAGAGAGGGGGGTGTTACCTCAAAATTATTTATTAATGCCATTGGGCAAGCTAAGTGTAGAGAGTTTGCAACAATTTTAAAAGCACTTAAACCAAAAGAAAACTGGCGAACAAATGCTTATGTAAAGACCACAAAAGCTGAAAAACACCCTATTCATTTAAGTGCCACAGCCGTTGCTAATGAAAAAGATAAAGTCAGTTATTATGTTATTGTTATTACCGATTTAACAGAGCAGAAACGCGCTGAAAATGAGTTACGCTACCTTGCTAATTACGATGCGTTAACGGGCTTACCTAATCGTAGTTTAATGAATCAAAAAATCGAAAATGCCATTACAAGCGCCGCTAAAGACGATTCGCAATGCGCTGTTATATTTATAGATTTAGATAAATTTAAACCCGTCAATGACTCTTTTGGCCATGCAGTGGGTGACAAACTATTGTGCAATATTACCGAGCGAGTGAGCCAATACTTAGGTGATGACGCTACATTTGGCCGCCAAAGTGGTGATGAATTTTTAGTGTTAGTTGAAAACGTTACCTCAATGGCCTCTTTACAACACACTCTCAACGAAATGAGCAAAGAGCTGGCTAACAAGGTTATTATTGAAGACTTCGCTATTAATATATCAGCCAGTATTGGTATTGCATTGTACCCATACGATGCAACATCGACCGATGCCCTCATACGTAACGCAGATATTGCCATGATGCATGCTAAACAAGCAGGCAGAAATGGATTTCAGTTTTTTAATGAAAAAATGAATGAGCAAATTAAACAAAAGCTTATTCTTGAAAACGACTTAAAAGATGCTGCTAGGGACAATCTGTTTTTTAATCACTATCAGCCTATTGTTAATACACTAGATAAAACAATAAGTGGGGTTGAATTACTCATGCGCTGGGAAAACCAAGGCAAACCGGTTTCTCCCGCTTTATTTATACCTATTGCTGAAGAGACTGGCTTAATTGATATGCTAACTGAGCAAGCATTACAGCGTGCAATTACTGAGCTTGCTCCACTTTTGAACATTAACCCGTTGTTTTACATATCGTTAAATTTGTCTCCAAAACATATTTTAAAGGCCAACATAACGCAGCAGCTCAGCTCCATACTAGAAAAAGCACAGATAAAACCACAACAACTTCGTTTAGAAATTACAGAAAACACGCTATTAGAAGATAAATACAAAGCAGCTATGCAACTAAAAAGCTTACAGGCTGCTGGGTTCAAACTGTTTCTTGATGATTTTGGCACTGGCTATTCATCGTTAACTTATTTGAGTCAATTTCCAATTAATGTGATAAAAATAGATCAAAGCTTTGTTAATAGTATTGGTATTGATAAAGGGGATGAATCTATTATTAAAACGATTTACTCACTCGCTGAAAATTTAGAGTTATATTGCATTGCCGAAGGGGTAGAGACGCGGGAGCAGCTAGAGTTTTTAAAAAATATTGGCTGTCATCAGCTACAAGGTTACTACCTTGCTCGCCCTATGAGTGCTAACGATTTAATGAGCCCGAAGTGCTTCGAAAAAATTATTGATTTGATATGAAACTAAAAGCGACTTAGTTAAGACGCTTTTAGGTTTAACGCATTAGTGTATATGCTTGCATTCGTAGCTTTCTATTTGTAATACGCTGTTGCGCACATTAAATTTATCTGCAAGCAGTTTAATTACCTTTAAGCGGCACTCTTCATCATGTTTTTCTATAGTACAGTGTTGTTTTAGCACAACATGAGCACCAACAATAACCTTTTTGTTTTTACGAACAACAGTGACATTGTGCACATTTGCAACATGTTCCATGGTAGTTATTTCTGTTTCAATATCGGCCACTTTAGGTAACTTAGCTTTATTTGAACGCAACCCCTTGAGACAGCTAATTATGACCTTAATACCGGTAAACAAGACAAAAGACGCAATTAACATGCTCGATAAAATATCAATTACATTCCAGCCTGTTATGTATATAAGTACACCAGCAGCAAAAGTAGAAACCGTTGATATTAAATCAAAAAACGAGTGTAAAAACACGGCATACACATTAATGCTCGCCTTACGGCCTTTATAAAGCACCCATGCCGCTGCGCCATGAAATAAAAAACCAATAGCAGCAATTACCGACATCAAGTAACTATTAATAACCAGCTCATGTCCCCCTTTATGATGCATAAAGCGCTCAGTGCCCTCATATAAAATAAGTGAACTAATGGCTAGGTATAAAACGCCGTTGATCAACCCTCCTATTAGCTCTGCTTTTTGATGGCCATCGTTATAGGTTTTAGCTAAATGAATAGCAAAGCTAGACGCAATGAGAGCAATGAACAAAGAGCTATTATGAACAAATAAATGCCCTGCATCAGCAAGTACTGCAAGTGAGTTTGCGTAATACGCACCCACTAATTGAATCACCATAAATGAGCAGGTAATTGCAAGTGCAATTAACAAACGGCGACGAGAAGCGTGATGTGTGGTTATTTCTGTCATGAAATATAATAGACCTTCACTAAAAATAAAGTAAGCTTATGAAATAAAGCAAATTGGGCAAATACGTAATGATATACAGTCACAATTGTAATACGTAGGCCAAATAAACGCACTAAAAACTTAGTAAAACACAAAAAACTGTACTAAAAATAACTAAGCAGATACAAAAATAATAATTAATTCATAAATATGGTCAGTTATCATATTTTAATGCGGAGAAACCCGTGAGCCATGACTCAAACAATACAATTTGGCAGGTTTTTAATCTAATTAATTTAGCGGTGATTGTTTATGACAATAAAACACATAATTACATCTTAAACCAACATGCCAAAACGTTACTTAACATAAATAGTGACGACGCGCTTAGCAGCGATGTTTTTAACAGTATTACGCTTCGCGACTTTAATGATGATACGGTTGTTACCGTTGAGCAATTATTCACATCTACTATAACAGCTGTTTTATTAGAGTGTGAATTCACGCCTCAGCTTTTAAATGTGAACCACTCAATCATTGATGACTCTGTTTCTATGATCACTTTAGAGCAAGACCATAGTCACGCAGAGCAATATAATTTTGACCATATTATTTCAAAAATATCCACCAAACTAATTGATATTCAAAATGACAATATTGATCAACAAATTAACTTTGCACTCAAAGCCATAGGCACCGTTTGTAAAGCAGATAGAAGCTACTTATTTGAATTTAATACCGATAGTGAAACTTTAACCAATACGCATGAATGGGTGAACACCGGCATAACTGCCTACAAAGATAGGTTGCAAAACGTCCCTAAAGCCGAACTACCCTACTTTTTTGATGTAATGAACTTAACACACCTATTTAAAGTTAATGATGTTGCTCAGTTACCACCGGAAGCGAATTCAGAAAAAGCAGAGTTTGAAGCGCAGAGTATTCAGTCTGTTTTATGTGTTGGCCTGCGCTTTGACAAAGAGCTTGTTGGTTTTATTGGCTGTGACTGTGTTAATACAAAACGCCACTGGAGCAAAATAGATTTAATAAGAATCAAGCTCGTAGGCGAAATTATTAATAACGCACTCAAAAACATAAACTATAAAAAAAAGCTGCAGTTAGCCCAAGAACAATTAATTAACGCTAATACAAAATTAAATAAGTTAGCAAACACCGATGCACTTACTGACATTGCCAACCGCCGATTTTTTGATACTTCCCTGAAGAGCGAAATTAAACGCTCTGCAAGACAACACCAACCAATTAGTTTAATTATGTGTGATATCGACTTTTTTAAGCCCTATAACGACAATTATGGCCACCACAAAGGCGATGAAACGTTAAAACACGTTGCTCGTGCTTTAAAAAGTTTATGTAAGCGTGAGGGTGACATAGCAGCTCGCTATGGCGGTGAAGAATTCGCAATCATTTTACCTGCTACGAATATAGAGCAATGCCATAAATTTGCTTTGTTAATTGAGCAAAAAATAAAAGCTCTTAATATTACGCATGAGTTCTCTCCTATTGCCCCTTACATAACACTTAGCTTTGGTTGCTTTTGTAGTTATCCAAATGCAGATACGCACACAGAAACCCTAATAAAAAGCGCTGACATTGCTTTATATAAAGCAAAGAAAGCTGGCAGAAATCAAATATGTATTTTTGAATAATCTATCTATAAAACCTACCTGCTGTTTTTATAGTACAAATTAAAAACTAATGATAATCTGTAGCTTGTTGAAATTATAAACATCGTGCAGTTTTAGGACTGAACGTAATTAACAAGGAAAAACCCTATGGATCCCATCGCAGAAATTATAAATATTGTTTTTACTGTTGAAGCGTTTTTACTGATTTTTGTTTTAGTGCTGCTAAAGAGTAGCGTTAAATTTGTACCACAAAACCGTGCATGGCTGATTGAGCGTTTTGGTAAATACCAATCAACCAAAGAAGCGGGCTTAAATTTTATTGTTCCCTTTATTGATCGGATTGCTGCCGACCGTAGCTTAAAAGAGCAAGCCCAAGATGTCCCCTCACAGTCAGCTATTACCAAAGACAATATTTCGTTATCTGTTGATGGTGTACTGTACTTTCGTGTGCTTGACCCATACAAAGCCACTTATGGGGTTGACGATTACGTATTTGCAGTAACGCAGCTATCACAAACCACCATGCGTTCTGAACTGGGTAAAATGGAGCTTGATAAAACCTTTGAAGAACGTGATGTCCTCAATACTAATATCGTAACCTCTATCAACCAAGCAGCTGAGCCCTGGGGTATCCAGGTTTTACGTTACGAAAATGTATACCCCTAAATATAGATACCACTTCACATATAATCTAATCAAATTACTCTTATCTTCTACTCGCAGACTATTAAAAATAAAATTTGAACCTCAGTTGAAACCCCCTATAATATACCACATTACCACTTTGTAATGAGGTTATAAATGCCAAACTTGACACAAATTATGAATATTGCAGCCTCAAACTTGGAGCCATTTCATGCCCGTGTTGTGGTAACTTCTGCTGGCATTTTTCCTGCTCATATTAATTATCTAATTAAGCATAGAAAGAAATCTCAAAGCTGGTTAAGTAAGTCATCGTCTTCGATTGTAAAGCTACTTGATTTTGCGGAAGCACATGAAGGAGTGTATCGAAATTCTCGTGTAATGTTTGAAGCTTTTGCTGAAATCTTGCCTGATGGAACGATAGATGAAAATGGATATGACCCTCTTGGCCTTTATTGGGAGCCGATTACAGCAGAACATGCTAATTCAATAATTGAACATATCACCAAGTTTTCTGACTTTGTTTATAATCAAACTGGTGATGAAAATCTTCTACTTAACCCCCCAGTAGAAGCATCTAAAAGTGAACGCTTAATGTCCCTTGCAGCATATCACCATAAAAAAAACAATTCGTTTCTCTCTCATACTTGGAATGATCAAGAAGCAAATGAAAAAGCTAAATCATCAAGACTGATAAAAAGATATAAAACATCTCAAGTTCAAAAAGAAACCAAGGTTACAGAAGAGTTCGTGGCGAATGATCTTATATGCAATGGTTTCTGGCGATACAAGCATAAGCGGGATCATGCATCATTCTTAAATGTTAAGAATGTTTTAATATCAATGCTCATTCATTATGCGGGGTTAAGAATCAGTGAACCTTTCCATATTTTTATTTCAGATATTTCATTTGATCCTGTAGATAAAGATCGCGTCAATATCAAAATTCAAGACCCTGATGTTGGAAAAGCCCCTGAATATTGGCGAAAGCAGCCGGGTAATAAACACGATAATATTAAGACATACTTAAAGAAGAAATATGGTCTTAAACCACGCACCCAGCTTAAAGATCAACAATTCGCAGGATACAAATCTAAAGGCATGACAATAGAAGTAGAAATGTTTCCAACCGCTATTTGGCAGTGGTTCACAGTTCTTCTTAACTACTATATATCTCATCAGAGAAAAACTGATCCATTATACCCTCATCCCTACCTGTTCACTGATGAAAAAGGCCATCCAGCTACTATAAAGCAGTATCGTAAAGCTCGTGAAAAGTCTCTAATCAAACTTGGTCATGACCCATCTAAATATTCGGGCAACAACCCTCACGGAGGGCGACATAGGTATGGTACAGAGCTAACAAGAGCGGATATAAATGAGATCTTGATTACAAGAGCCATGCACCATAAAAGTCGCACCTCAAAGGACAGATACACGGAAGAAGAGCAAAAAAGGAAGGTAGCAGAAGCTTTATTGGAAGCGGAAAAAAGGCGAAATGAAGGTAGTGATAATCATCATGTCAACACTGATGACTTTATAAATGAGTTTAACTACATGAACGAAGTGTTCAAAAGTAATTGATAGAAGAATTCTATCGACCTTCACTTTCAAATGAATATTTAGAATCTCTACGAAGTAGATAAAGGAGATCAAGATGGGAAGAAAAAAAGATTTTTACAGTTATGAAGAATTAATGGAGCTAGTGCATGATGATAATATTCTTAGTTTAAGAAAGTACGCAGTATGGCAAAAAGACAAACCTAAAGCACCATCAAGTCCGTGGCGTTATTACCCAGAGTTCAACCATAAGATTTTTTTTAATAAGACAATAAAATGGACTTATTCTGAATTAATGGAAGAAATCCATAATGATAAGATTGCTAATTTAGAAGAATACGCAGCATGGCAAAAAGACAAACCTAAAGCGCCATCAAACCCTTGGATTTATTACTCTGAATACGACAATGAGAAGTTTTTTAACAAGGAAGGATATTGGACTTATTCTGAACTAATGGAAAAAGTTCATCATGAAAATATTGGTGACTTAAGTGAATACGCAGTATGGCAAAAAGACAAACCTAAAGCGCCATCAAATCCTCGCCTGTATTACACTGAATACGACAATGAGAAGTTTTTTAACAAGGAAGGATATTGGACTTATTATGAATTATTGAAAAAAGTTCATAAAGATAACATTACTGGTGTTAAAAAGTATGCAACGTGGAAAGTAGGGAAGCTTAGAGCGCCCGAAAAACCTTGGGTTTATTATGATGAATATGAGAGTCTGGAATTTTTCCCAAAAGAGCTTACAGTTGATGACTTCATAGAGCTTATGGTGAACAAAGGAATCACTAAGAAAGTTGAATATGATGAGACAATCGTTCACATATCCCCTAACTACCCAAAAGATCCAGTAAAGCACTTTGATTGCAAAAGTTTTGCTGAATTAATTAAGTTTGAATATTTTGACTTGATTAAAACGGTTGAATATATCAATAAACATCGAATTAAAAATTCATCACAATATATTAAACATGCTAAAAGACATCCATATTTACGCGCTCACCCCAATAAAATAGAAGGTTTTGTAGGTGAGTTACATTATTGGAAGCCAAAAGACTTTGATATCTTTCTTGGCGATCACCCAGAGTATATTAGTTGGGTTGATACAGCTAAAGAGCTTTTAGAAAAAGGCTCTAATATAGCGAAAAGAACCAAACTTATTGAAAAGTTTCTTCAATGGCTTACAAAAAACAATGTTCCCACTGAACCTTTTAAGTTTTTTCATGTTGAATCGAAATTTCCAAATCTTTCGAATTTTATAGGGACTCTTTCTAAGCAAGAACAGTCCAACAATACCGTAAACATTATTAATGAATATCTACATAAATTGTTAAAAGAATATTGCACAGATGAAGGGGAAAACGGGGAAATTGAGTGGCTCCCTGAATTTCGTAACCCTTACGCCAATTATTCTTTGGACGGAGAGGTGCCAGCAAATAAACCGAATGAAACTGTAAAGCCTATTATCCCTTTTGCTTATGTGGAGAAAGGACGTAAGTTTCTTTGCCCAGACGAAGCAAATACATTTTCTGATTTGAAAGATGCTATTGATATTTATCACGCTGACTACTTTGAAGTTGATGAATCTCAAATTGACAAAGATGATCCTAATTGCGTGTGGCGTACACGTGAGATTAGCCATAGAAAACTAGGACGCAAGAAACAAATAATTTATGAAATGTGGTCGCCAGTACGCACTATTGCAATGCTCACACTGTTTGAGCTAACTATACGTGGTCAACAAATAATGTGGAATGATTCAGGGGAAGCAGACTCCCATTTGCCTTACATTGAAAATAATCAAATAGTTTGGAAAGAAAACCCAAACCCATTGGCGGGTACATTCAAAAATCCGCAAGGCTTTATTAAACAATATGATAAAGACAGCGCAGGTTTTTACTGCACGACCAATAAAACAAAGAACGGTGAAGGAGGTTACTCTGCTCCGTACATGCCTCTACATTTGGCAAAATGGCTTATTCAATTAAGGGAATGGCAAATTAAGTACAACCCTATTGAAACCCCTGCCAATTGGTCAAATAGTTTTATTCCGAAATCTAGTTATGTAAATAAATCTAGAATTAAACGAAGAGGTTACGAAGGTAAACAATGCTTCCTTTTTCGTGATCCATCTGCAAAAGACAAAAAACTGCGCTCCTTGCCTATAAGCGCAAGGGTTTTAAAAAATGGTTTGCCAATATTACTATATTTCGTTCAAGACAACCGTTTAAAGTTATCTGAATATGCGGGAGAAGTTGATGGTAAAGCTGATGTAGAAAGGACTCTGAATCGTTACAGTTCTGATTATACTCCCCATTCATTACGCGCAAGTCTTATTACTGCTTATTTGGTTGACCATAACCTATCACCTACATTAGTTGCTAAACTGGTTGGTCACGCTAGCGTTGTTATGACGATTTACTATTCAAAAGTCACTGCTCCTAAAATGCGAAGAGCCTTTGAAAAAGCTGAACTTGAAGCGATAGCGAATGGTGAGCGCTCTATTCAAGATGCAATTTTTGAACAAAAATTCAAAGATTTAATTCCAAAATACGTGGATAACGAAAGTGGTTTGTTATTAAAGAGCATTGAAGATTTTAATGGCAGTTCAGTGATAGATAAAGGCATTGGATTATGTCCTGTCGGTGGTCAAAGCTGTCATGAAGGCGGTGAAAAGGTAGCTGAAAAAGCAAGCTATCGTCTTCCTGTTCCAACATCTTTAGTAATAGGTAAAACAAATTGTGTACGCTGTCGCTTTTTCATGACATCACCTATTCATTTGAGCAGTCTGAAATCCCTTTCTGATGCGCTAACCCTAAAAATCAATGATGCCAAAGAACGTATTGATACTGTCAGTGAAGAGCTTGAAGATTTAAAGGACTTACGTGACGAATGTGAAATGGCTGGTGAGCGATTTGAGAAAGCGTTTGAGTTATCAAGATTGCAATCGGTTTATGAAACAGCAGTATCAGAATTAGACTCTGCAATGTCAGATGTTATTGCTACATATCGCTTAGCTGACGCAGCGATTCAACTTCTAAACAGTGGCTCTAATGACGGTAATGATAACAATCTTCCGATAGTTCTAAATGACTCAATTTTATCTGTAGATTTACGTGAAGTTTCTAAGTTCGAACATTTGCATGAAGTCTGTCAAAACGCAGATGTGTATCTGTTCTCCGACTCCAAACATGCCGTTATAGAACGCTCTCAAAAGATTGATAAGTTGCTATCTGACAATGATATTAATTCGAAATTTTTCACCTTGTCACTCGAACAACAGCAGAAGCTCGGCAATTACATGGTAACGGATTTGGTTAATAAACTCGGTGGTTGGGAGCAGCTAGATAATGTTGCAGAGCAAAGAAATATGCTTCGTGATTATCTTAATCTATCAGAGCTTAAGCAGATAACTACTGAAGCAAATAAGCTATCAAATAATATAAGAATTGGAGCAGCATAATGACAGACCAAAGTGACATTGAAGAGTTATATCAAAACCTTTTGTCTGATTGTACACGCCAAGATACAAGGACTAAGTTGGAAAAACTGAAAGAGATTTTGGATGAGCAAGTTGAAAATAAAGTAAAAGACTTTAGCTTACCGTATGTCGCTGAATTAGCGACTCAGCGCGGAGGACCAGCGTATCAATCTATCGTAAATAAAGCTGGCAAACGATACAAAACACTCTTTGATAAGTACGTTGAGGTATATGGGGTCAAACGTCAAAAGTTGGTTGTTAAATCAGAAGATAGCTGGATTGATGAAATTACAGATACAGCTTCTCAATACAAAGTTAAGCGTCTTCAGGCCGACCTCAAAAAGCTGAAACGTGAGCATGATATGTTGAAAAACCTTCAGTCAGACATTGTAATTGAAGTACCTAATTATGATGCTTCAAATGACCTTGAACTTATCAATAATCAAAAGGAAGAAACTAAAGGATTACCCACGTTATTAACTTCTGAAATTGAGACATTAAATCAGCTTTTAGATGAAAAACACCTTAGTCGAAAAGGGCTTCATTACAACAAAAAAGGAGCGTTATTCATTACAACTGAGCTTGACGGGGAAATTCAAATATCAGACAGAAAGCTTAAAAGTGCCATTGAAAAAGTGTTAACTGTTCTTAATGTAAAGGATAGCTAGCCATGACCACTGGTATGAACGGACAACAGCTAAAAGAGTACTATTTCAACGCTTTTGAATCTTGGAAACAGACTCTATCAGATGATGATTTCAGGCAAATAATATATCGAGGCCAGCTTTCTCGTAAAGATATGGCTAAAGCAATAGGCTCTCAGACTGCCGTTTTTCGTCAAAACCCATTAGTAAAAGAATCCCTTAAGAACCTAGAAGAAGACTTAAGAGAGCGCGGAATACTGCCTCTTTTAAGTCCTTCAACAGAAAAAAACTCTGACAATCCAAAAGAACACAAGACCAAAAGGAATGATGTTGATGCTAAGCACTTGTCAGAGCTAGAAGCTGAAAACCTTGAACTAAAAGCAAGAGTTTCAGCGCTTGAGTCTCAACTTCAGCGATATACAGAGTTATCCGAAGCAATGGCAGATATGGGATTTATGCCACGATGATTGAAGCAATACATGAAGAGCATTTGCGAGTAACAAGCATCAAATACAGTACACCTAATTATGCCATTTTCTGCGGTGTACCAATTGATAAAAAATCATTTAGCATTAACGATGGTAAATATTATGTGACCATTAAATCCTCTGCTGAGTTACTTCCAGTTTCACCAGCTTTAGGGCAACACTGGAAAGTGACTGGACCTAGAAAAATTCAAGAGCAGGATAATGATGGATACGTCATTCAAGAGCATGTCTACAAATCTTTTGAGCATATTGAATGTAGCTTGCCTTCATCTAATGAAGAACTGATTAATTTCATTGCAAATGAAAAAGAGTTTCAAGGTATTGGCCCTGATAAAGCTAGAAAGCTCTGTATAGCGCTGGGGAGGGATTTTCACAAGATTCTATCCAATGATAACTTGAAATCGAGAGAGCAGCTCAGAGAGCGATTTAGGAAGTCTAATCAAAGTGAACTAACCGAGCATTCTATCAATATTTTATTCTCAGGATACGCAAAATATAAAAATCTCGCCCACTGCAACTGGATGTCCGATCATAAAATCCCAAGGAAAATTCAACATCGTTTACTCAAATATCATGATGAAAAAGCGATTACAGCGATAAAGAAAAATCCTTATATCCTTGTATCATTTGGTATGACATTTCAAGAGGTTGATCATCTTGTCTCAAATAGTAACTTCAAATCTGAAATAACAGATTACGATCACAGAAGACTTAGTGCCGCACTCGAATTTGCATTAAGAAAAAGAATCAAGGCTGGCGATACGTTTACGACTCAAAAAGAGCTTAGACCTACTCTTATGAGGCTGTTTAACGATGACAAAGAGTTAGTGTCAGCAACCTTTAGAGCCGGATACAGCAATGCTCAATATGTCTTAAACCCAGAGGCTGGCTACTATCATCCTACCGCTCAGCTTCTCATGGAGAACGTTGTTGCTAAAAGACTCAAGCTGTTAGCAAAAGAAAATAATCTCTATGACGAAAATGCAAATAATGCATATTGCTCTGCTGTTGACGAAATACCTTACCCATTAACCAAAATGCAATCTGAAGCGATCACCGCATGTCTTGATAATGCAGTGAGTTGCATTACTGGCGGAGCTGGGACGGGAAAAACCACTGTATTAAGAGCAGTGCTTAGAGCTTATCATCAGTTAGACTTTGATATACATGCAGTAGCGCTATCTGGCAGAGCCGCTATGCGACTTCACGAATCTATTGGTTTTGAAACTTCAACAATTGCAAAATTTTTATACAGCACACCAATTCAAACCGATTTAGCATCACAAAAACATGTTCTCGTAATTGATGAAGCGTCAATGATTGATATACCAACAATGTATCGTATCGTAACCCATATTGCACCCAGTGTTCGCATTATTTTTACGGGTGATCCCGATCAATTGCCGCCCATTGGAGCTGGTAAAGTATTAGCTGATATTGTTGATTCTGAGGCGATAGCAAATACAAAATTAGACATCCCGAAACGTCAGGAAGCAAGCACTGGAATACCAGAGTATTCAGTATTAATAAACCAAGGAATTGTCCCAGAAAATTTGAGTGTTGGTGGTATATATTTTCATGAAACACAAGACAAAGATATTATTGATGCCTGTAGTGAATTATTCGCACAAGCCCCTTTTGATAGTCGTATTATCGCACCTCAAAAAGCACTAGTTAAAGAGATTAATGACAAGGTTCAGGAATTTGTTAATCCAGACGCAGACCTATTGCAAGTCAATTTAAGTGGTCAATTTCAATTCGTAAAATTTAGACGTAATGATGAGATCATGTTTGATAAGAACCATTACGATAAAGGCATCAGGAACGGTACACTGGGCACTTTAACAAGCGTTCAATCACAAGATGGATATTACGGTGAAGTTACACTAGACACTAATAGTCAAATTAAAATAGATGACACTATTTTTGAATGCATGAATCTGGGGTATGCGATAACGTTGCATAAAGCTCAGGGTTCACAATTTAAAAGAGTCATTATTGCATTGCCTAGTATTGGAACCGTTGCAGACAGGGCTTGGCTTTATACGGCAATCACACGTGCTGAGGCGGAAGTTCACATTGTTTGCACTTCAGATGTATTCAAGAATCACGTAAAAGAGCCAAGTAAGTCACACTCCAGAAATAGCTATCTTTTAAATCTGTTAAAAAATTAAATTGTTGTTACTTGGTAACAATAAATAATGGACTATAATGCTTTTGTAAATTTCAAAAAAGGAATACTCATGAGTAGTAGCAAACGTGGTCGCCCATCACGCCAGATGAGTGAAGATAAAATCATCCAGATTGTAATGGATTTTTATCGTAATCCAGATTATTTCAGAAAGTTATTTGGCTTGTTAGATACTTATCAAGAAGAAGAATTCTTCACTTCTTTTCTAATTGATATGCATAAAAAGCTTTCGGGAAAAACCGCTAATAAGACCAATTTCTTAAAGAGCGCTACAGATTTAGATCAAAAAATAGAATCCATTAAAGATTCGTCTAAGAATGACTCAGAAGCTCAAGAGATGATTGAAAATTTCAAAGGTGATATACCTGTTATAAAAGACGAAGACATCGAAGAATTTCAATCAGTCATCAACAAGATTCCAGATCGACTTTGGAAGCGATATAACAGTCGTTTAAGGCAGCAGTCGTACAAAAAAAATAATCGTTGGTCGAGGCAAATTGAATTTAGAGAGGATGCTTATCTAGAACTTAAAGTCCTGAAGGACTCTTTAAATGCTAAGACATGGAATGACTTGCCATTTCAATTAGAAAATGATTACAAATTAATACGAAGCATCTGTGATTCATTGCAAGTTAGTAATCTTAATGCTGCGTCAATGAAAATAAATGAAATGCTACAACTGCGGAGTAATAAAAAGTGATAAATTTTGAAGACGAAGAATGCTCTGCTTGTCACAATAAACATATTGACACCCGAACAGAAATTATTACTCCGCCCTTAG
This sequence comes from Pseudoalteromonas sp. MQS005, assembly GCF_001661605.1. Lineage (NCBI taxonomy): Bacteria > Pseudomonadati > Pseudomonadota > Gammaproteobacteria > Alteromonadales > Pseudoalteromonadaceae > Pseudoalteromonas > Pseudoalteromonas sp. MQS005. Next base: position 22,810 of record NZ_LYRQ01000032.1, read on the forward strand.
ATAGTAAGCCCGGTCACATCAGAAAAGCTATCTTCTTTCGCTGTGAAGGTCACATTAATTGTGATACCGATGAAATGGAGTATTTAAGCTTACTGAAATCAATGAATGTGAAAGTAGATGATTTACAGTTTGATACATGTCCGTCACCACACGATACTGTTGGCAGCGCAAGAAAAGGTGTGGCTGTAATTCACAAGTCAACAGGCACAACTGTTAGCTACAATAATGAAAAGTATCAGTCGTTTAATAAGATTAGAGCGATTCAAAAGCTTAAATCTGAACTGAATAGTTTAAGTGTAAATTAACGTTACCATGTAACAAAAAATAATTTGAGTAATTATGAAAACTGTTAAAGCTGGTGATAAAAGCAAAGCAATATGTCATGAATGCCAATGTGTTGTTGAGACTACATTTATGATACGTGACGTAGCACTAAGTGATAATTCAGCTATAGTAGAGAATCTACTAGTAGCTGTTTGCAATAATTGTGATGCAGTTGTCGCTTTGCCGCAGCAATCGGCTGAAAAAGTAAATGAAACTATTAATAAAGTGAGTTAATTATATGGCTAGAAGAGATAGAGAAGATTTAAAAAATAAGTCACTTTCGTCAGTAGTAATGCCACGACTTCCTGAAGAGTTAGAAGAATTGGAGCTAGGTGAAACAACTATTGTGGATGGTAAAGTATTTATGCGTGTTGATGTTGAGATTGATAGTAGTGAGAAAAAGATAAATTAAACGTTACCAGCTAACATTAATAGAGGGAGGACACATGCAGACCTTAGATGTTAAAAATGTGGAAGATGATTTTGATGACACGCTATCTAAAATACACGATGGGCATGTTCAAATTGTAGAAGATGGTAAACGTGTTGCTGTTATGATTTCTGCTGAAGAGTATAAAGAAACTATAAAGTTTTTGAATAGTCATAACATTAGCACAGGCTTTCAATAACAATTAACGTTAGGTGGTAACATTAAATGTTATTATCATTCCTCGCTTGGCCTTTGGAGCCAAGCTTCAATTTTGCTATGGATTTTATACAGCCCTAGCCATTAATTGAATTTATTCATACTTATAAAAGTTTCTGAATTGAAATTATTGTTACCACGTAACATTTAATTCCGAGATAGTTTTACTCTTTATCTGTACTCGACTTTAAATTTGGAAAGTCTTGCTTAACCTTTTCTTCAAACCACTCTTTTAAAGTCTTGCCCTGCATCTTTATTGCTTTATGCAATTGCTCTTTTAGTTCAGGGTCAATTTCGACAACTACGCGACCTGATTTACCAACAGCCATAATAAGATTTCCAATATTATTAATTTTATTAAATACATTTTCTATGTTACATAACATTACTTGACATAACAAGCTTAATTTTGTAATGTAATTGGCAGTAAAAAAGAATTTAAGTTACTGTGACTTAATAAGATTAAATCGGATTTAATGTCATAGCACAAACAAAAGGTAAAGTTTCTTATGGTAAAAAATATAGGCGGTAAAGATTTCTTCGAAATGCTCTGGCAATCAGCCGTTAAACTGCGCGGTGCATTAGAACCGGGCGAATACAAGCACCCCGTTTTAGGTCTTCTTTTCTTAAAATACGTTTCAGATTCTTTCGTTGAAATGCAAGAAAACTTAAAGCAGTGGACAGCAGATCCAAATAATGAAGATTATTACGAAGAAGATGAAGAAGACCGTCTAGCCATCATTAATGATCGTGATGAATACAACGCTGAAAACGTATTTTGGGTCCCTGAAAATGCTCGCTGGGAACATGTCGCCAAGCAAGCTAAAGATACCAACATTGCTAAAATTCTTGATGAAGCTATGGGTGAAATCGAAAAAGCAAATCCTAAGGTAAAGGGCTTATTATACAGAGGTTTCAGTCTATTAAAGCTTCCTCCTGCCAAATTCGGTGAGTTAATCGAGTTATTCTCAAAAATTGGCTTCAACAGCAAAGATCACAAAGCGGCTGACGTGCTAGGTCAAGCTTACGAGTACTTTTTAGGTAAGTTTGCATTAGCAGAAGGTAAAGGCGCTGGTGCGTTCTATACCGTTGACTCAATCGTGAAAGTACTTGTTGAGATAGTCGCACCACATAAAGGCCAGTTATATGAGCCAGCTATCGGTTCGGCTGGTATGGTTGTATGGTCTGAAAAGTTCATGGAATCGCATGGTGGTCAACGCGGTGATATTTCAGTATACGGTCAGGAATACACACACACCACTTGGAAGCTGGCTGCGATGAACTTGATCATCCGTGGTATCGACTTCGACTTAGGCGAATCAAACGGTGATACCCTTCTAAACGACTTACACAAAGATTTAAGAGCCGATTATTGTATGGCGAATCCACCGTTCAACCAAGATGATTGGGGCGCGGAGAAAGTTCGTGGCGATGTTCGTTGGAAATATGGTGAGCCATCTAACGGCAATGCCAACTATGCATGGATTCAACATATGATCCACCATTTAAATGATACTGGTAAAGCGGGTATCGTTATGGCTAATGGCGCTATGACTTCTAACAATAACAATGAAAACGTTATTCGTGCTGGTATCGTAGAAGATGATTTAGTTGAGTGTATGGTCGCTTTGCCGCCAAAACTTTTTATTAATACTCAGATCCCATCATGCTTATTCTTCTTAAATAAAAATAAGAAGCATAAAGGCAAAACACTATTCATTGATGCACGACACAAAGGTCGGTTGGAAACGGCAGCACAACGCGTTTTTGATGATAGTGATATTAAGGATATTGCAGAAACCTACCATGCGTGGGCTGAAACAGGAGAAACTGATAAAACCTACGAATGCATTCCGGGTTTTTGTAAAGCTGTAGATAAATCAGAAATTGCAGCTCAAGGTTATAACTTATCACCGGGCCGTTATGTCGGTGCTGCTGAAGTTGAAGAAGATGAAGCCGAATTTGAAGAAGAAATGGCATTATTAACAGAAGCTTTGTCTGGTCAAATAGTTAAGTCAGTTAAACTTGATGTTGAGATTAAAGCCTCTTTGAAGGAGGTTGGGTATGATGTATGAAGTCCCCCTGCGACCCTTAAGTGATTGTGGAAAAATTATCACAGGGAAAACTCCTTCATCCAAGGTAGATGGAGCCTTTGGTGCTGGAACTTTATTTGTAACGCCTAGAGACTTAGACTCAAGAAAATATGTAACCTCAACTGAACGAGAACTTAGTTCTGTTGGTGTTGATTCTGTTAAAAAGAATGTTGTTCCAGCTAATTCAGTACTTGTTTCTTGCATAGGCTCAGACATGGGGAAGGTCGCGCTGATAAAATCTGACGCTGTTACAAATCAACAAATTAACTCGATTATAGTAGATACCGAAAATCATAATCCAGAATATGTTTATTATGCGCTTCTACCTTTAAAAAATGAGTTGAAGAATGCAGCAGGCGGCACCACGATGCCAATTTTGAATAAAACAGATTTTGGCAAATTCGAAATTCCTTTGCCTGAGTTAGAAGCTCAAAATGAGATAGTCAGAATAATTACTTGTCTTGATTCTAAAATCTCCAACAACACCGCCATGAACGCCACATTAGAAAAGATCGCCCAACGCATCTTTAAATCATGGTTTGTTGATTTCGATCCTGTTAAAGCAAACGCAGAAGGTTTACCTTTTGACGGGCTTTCACCTGAAATACAAGCTTTGTTCCCAAATGAGTTTGAAGAGTCGGAGTTGGGGATGATTCCGAAGGGGTGGGAGGTTGATACCTTGCAATCACAAATTGACATTCTTAACGGGTATGCCTTTAAAAGTAAAGATTATTCAAATGAAGGGATTTTTGTTTTAAGAACAAAAAACTTTGAATCAGGCATTGTTAAAAAAAGAGCAGACGATGTACTTTTACCAAATGAATTTTCCATGAGTCATGAAAAATATCTTTGTAAGCCTTTTGATTACCACCTTGTTATGGTTGGTGCCAGCATTGGTGACAGAGGATTAATATTTGAGCATCAACTTCCAGCATTAAGAAATCAGAACATGTGGTGTTTTCGAGCCAAGTCCGAGTCCATTTTATCTCAATATTATATTAAATATTTACTTGATAGTTTGGTTGAATCAAGACTAGGTATGGCTTCAGGGAGCGCCAGAGAGTTTTTTAGAAAATCCGACTTCGGTGAAATAAAAACCGTTTTTCCAGATGAAAAATTATTAAATAAGTACAATGAGACTATTAAGCCAATACTTGAAAGAATTAGTACTAATGAAGCACAAATAGAAACATTAACTAAAATCCGAGATAAACTACTACCACGTTTAATCTCAGGTAAGATCACAATCCAAAAAGCAGAGGAACTACTCGAAGAAGCGAGTTAATGCACAGGGAAATAAAAAGAATAATAAGGTGTAAAAATGGTAAACGAAGATCAATTAGAAACAGAATGCATGGAGTGGTTTGATAGTATCGGCTATCAAACCCTTCATGGCTCTAAAATAGACCCAGCAAGTGCATCACCAGAGCGTGATTCGCTTAGTGAAGTCATGCTATTAGGCAGACTAAGAAAAGCAATAGAAGACATTAACTCAGGGATACCTGAGTCGGCTCGTGAGGATGCCATAACGAAGTTAAGGCAGTATCACGCCAATACTGCTGTTGCTAACAAAACATTTCATCGTCAATTAATCGAAGGCATTCAGGTTGAATATCATAATGACAAAGGCGAACTTGTTGGTGATCGCGTTTACCTCATTGACTTCAAAAACAAACATAAAAACGACTGGTTAGCTGTTCAGCAATACTCTGTCGATGGTGTAACTCACGGTGAAAAAGATAACCGCAGACCTGATATAGTGGTATTCATTAATGGCTTACCCATATCAGTAATCGAGCTTAAGAATCCAAAAGACGAAGATGCTGATGTATGGGCAGCGTATAACCAGCTTCAAACGTACAAGAACACGATTAAAGATCTCTTTGTATGTAACGAGGCGATGATCATCTCTGATGGCACAGTGGCCCGTATAGGCTCTCTAACGGCAGATCGTGAACGATTCATGCACTGGCGTACTATTGATGGTTCAAAAGACGATACAGAGACCATGCTAGAGCTTGAAGTAATGATCCGTGGTTTCTTTGATAAAGATTTACTGCTCGATTACCTTCAATTCTTCGTTACCTATGAAGCAACGAAAGACTCATTTATTAAAAAACAAGCTGGCTATCACCAATTCCACGGTGTTCGAGATGCAGTAGTAAATACGGTAAAGGCAACAAGACCTGATGGCGATCAGCGTTGTGGTGTTTTCTGGCATACGCAAGGCTCTGGTAAATCATTATCAATGGTGTATTACAGTGCGAAGCTAATGGCTACGCCTGAACTAGAAAACCCTACTATCGTTATCGTTACTGATAGAAACGACCTCGATGACCAGCTTTTTGAAACCTTCTTAGCAAGTGAAGATTTATTAAGGCAAAAGCCTATTCAGTGTATGGATAGAGACGATATCCATCTGCATCTAAATAATAAGCCAGCGGGTGGTATTTTCTTCACCACAATGCAGAAGTTTCAACCAAAGAAAGGTGAAACGGAATTTAAGGCATTGTCAAATCGCCATAATATTATTGTTGGTGCTGATGAAGCGCATCGTTCTCAATACGGTATGAAAGCGAGAGTTGACCAAAAAACAGGTCAAATGAAATACGGCTATGCCCATCACCTTCGTACTGCTTTACCTAATGCTGGCTTTATTGGTTTTACAGGCACGCCAATAGAAACAGAAGATAAAGATACTCAGCATGTATTCGGTTCTTACGTTTCAATTTACGATATCGAACAAGCACAAAAAGATGAAGCAACCAAGCCGTTATATTACGAAAGCCGCTTAATTAAGATAGATCTTAGTTCACTAGTGAATGAAGAAGATATCGAAGATGAAGTTTATGATGCGACAGATGGATATGATGAATTTGATCAAAGCCGCTTGAAGTCAAAAAATGCTGCGCTCGAAGCCCTAGTTACTGAAGATAAACGAATTGAGACATTAGCAGCAGACTTTATTCAGCATTTCGAAAAGCGTGAGCAAGTTATGCTCAGTAAAGGAATGATGGTTTGCATCAGTCGTGAAGCGTGTGTGAAAGTTTATGATGCCATAAGAAAACTTCGTCCAGATTGGCATGATGACGATCCACTTAAAGGTTCAATGAAAGTGATTATGACGGGAAGCTCGTCTGATAAAGAGTCCTTCCAAAAGCATATTCATAAAAAGCCTATTCAGCGCAAAATCGCAGAGCGAGTACGTGATCCTGATAGTGATCTGAAGCTAATTATTGTTTGTGACATGTGGCTAACCGGGTTTGATGCACCTTGCCTTAATACCATGTATATCGACAAGCCACTTAAAGGCCACAACCTCATGCAGTCTATTGCTCGTGTTAATCGAGTATTTAGGGATAAAGAAGGCGGTCTAATTGTTGATTATCTTGGTATTGCAGAAGACCTTAAAAATGCATTAGCAAATTATACGGCTAATGATGGTAAAGGCAGACCAACAGTAGATATTGACGAAGCAATGTCAGTATTTAAAACGAAACTAGATGTATGCCGTAGCATTATGCATGGTTTTGACTACTCCGATTTCGAGAAAAGTACGCTCAAGTTATTAGCTGGGGCGATGAACCATGTTCTTAAAGGTGATGATGGTAAGAAACGCTTTGACCGGGCTGCCTTGGCTTTAAGCAAGGCTTTTAGCTTGTGCAGTACACATGATGAAGCGAATGATTACAAAGAAGAAGTCGCTTTTTTTGAAACGGTTAGAGCAGCAATAAAAAAATCAACTATGGCTAAGAAAAAGCTCGATGCAGATACCGTCCAACACGCCTTGAGACAGGTTGTGTCTAAAGCTATTGTGACGGGTGAAGTTGTTGATGTATTTAAATCTGCTGGGCTTAACAAGCCTGAAATCAGTATTTTAGATGATCAATTCTTAGACGACGTTAAGAAAATGGAGCATAAGAATTTAGCCGTTGAAATGCTGCAAAAGCTTATTGAAGACGAGATAAGAGTCAGAACAGCCAAGAATGCAGCTAGCCAAAGATCGTTCATGGATATGTTGTCAGCTTCTGTCGCTAAATATAAAAACAAAGCAGTGCATACAAGCCAAGTAATTGAAGAGCTGATTAGGTTGGCTAAAGAGCTTAGGGAATCAGCAGACCGAGGTGAAGAAATTGGGTTAACGAAAGAAGAATTAGCCTTCTATGATGCACTCCTTGAAAATGAAACGACTAAGGAAGCAATGAAGGACGAAGATATCGTTTTAATTGCTAAAGCACTAGTTCAAGAAATTAGAAGTAGTTCGCAGCCGGATTGGGAAAAGCGTCCTAATCTTCGCTCAAAAATGCGTAGAAATATTAAAAAAATTCTTAAGCGCACAGGCTATCCGCCTGATCAACAAGCCGAAGCTGTTGAGGCGATATTAAGACAGGCAGAGGTGATGGCTTAGGCTCGTATTGAAAGGATGCAAAACGATGACAATAAAAATTAGAGAGCTTAAACAGGCAGCCAAGCGGTCAGGTAGTGTTGCTATTGCAAAATCGTTTAACGAAGCTTCAGACAAGAAGTTAAAAACTGCGTTTTTATGCCATAGTCATCTTGATCAAGAATTAGCAAAAGGACTTCAAATTTTTCTTAAGGAACAGGGCTTAGAGCTTTACATAGACTGGGAGGATTCAACTATGCCGAGCGAACCGAACAAAGCTACGGCAGATCAAATAAAAAATAAAATTAATGAAAGTGATTTATTTTTATTTTTAGCAACTAACAACTCAACGCGTTCTCGTTGGTGTCCGTGGGAGATTGGAGTTGCTGATCAGTTAAAGGGTTATGAAAACATAATAATTGTCCCCACAATGGAAGATAACGGCAGTTGGTATGGGAATGAATATCTTCAATTATATAAGCGCTTAGATGAAGGTAGACATCAACTGACTGGACTAGACAAGGTTGGCGTTTTCGAGGCCGGGACAGATTCAGGGAAATGGATTAAATATTTATAAAGGGCAATTAACATGGCGAAAATACCAGTATTTTACAGTTTTCATTTTAATAATGACGTAATGCGCGTTCAACAAGTTAGGAATATAGGTTCAATTGAAGGGAACTCGCCAACCACTCCTAATGAATGGGAGCGATTAAAAAGAACGGGTGACAGTGCAGTCAAAACTTGGATTGACAATAACATGAAATACAAACGCTGTGTCATTGTTCTGATAGGTTCCGATACATCTACACGCCCTTGGGTTGAGTATGAAATCAAAAAAGCTTGGGCGGACGGCAAAGCATTACTAGGTATTTATATTCACAATCTCAGATGTCCAAGAACTGGTACATCGAGGAAGGGGGCTAATCCTTTTGACAATTTTACTTTCAACGATGGAAGTCGATTATCTTCTGTAATTCCTTGTTATGATCCAAGTCCTATCACTGCATACGCTGATATTGCAGCCAATATTAGTGGATGGATAAATTCAGCTATTGCGAATAAAAGGAATTAATACATGCCTGATGAATATATCAACATAGAACCAGAATCAGTATCAATTCAGGCTCATCTAAATATTATACAAAATGTGATTCAAAGAATGTCTGCCAATAGTGGCAGTTGTAAGGCTTGGTGCGTTACTCTAGTGTCAGCAGTGTTAGTAATTGTAGCTGATAAAGGAAAGCCAGAATATGCATGGATAGCATTACTCCCTACCTTTGTATTTGGTGCATTGGATGCTTACTACTTAGCTTTAGAAAAAGCGTTTAGAAATTCGTACAACGAATTTATTTCAAAAGTGCATAAAAAAAAGCTTAAAGAGGCTGATCTATTTTCAGTAAACCCTTCTGGCGATATGAATAAGTTACAAATAGAGGCATGTAAATCTTTTTCAGTATGGGGGTTCTACTTGTCATTGATTGCTCTAATAGCGATAACTAAGATGGTAGCGCTGGGGTAACTCTTTATTTAGATTGGAGGTATTGGATGAACCCTGAAAAATATAGCAGAACAATAAGATTAATGTGCCCAACGTGTGGATGTCCTGATTTTTCATATGATGAAGGTGTAGACGAAACAATTCAGATAATGACTTGTGCTTCATGCGAGAGAGCATTTAATAAAGATGAGCTAATCCACGAGAATAGCGAAAATATTGACGAACACCTTTCAGAAATAAAGAAAGAGGTTACTAAAGATTTCACTGACGAAATTCGTAAATCGCTTAAAAAAGCATTCTCTGGTAACAAAAATATAAGGTTCAAGTGATGTCTTTGACGATTGATGCTGGAGATATTATTGCTGGTTTGGCATTTTTGTTATCAAGTTATGCAACTTGGCAAACAGTTAGCTTTAACAAGAAACAAAAAACGCTTGTTGAAAGCCAAGAAAAGCTTAATAACCTACTTTTGGAAAAAGAAAATGAAGATGCAGTAAGAGAAAAAAGAGCTGACCTAGGGACATCTTTCATTAAATTGGGCAGCAGTAAATATCGTTTAAAAATATGGAACAAAGGCTCTGCTACAGCTAGAAATGTAAAAATTGAATTTCCAGAAGGAAATGATGTAATTGTTGATTCTGAACTTAATGATAAGTTTCCAATGGAAAGTCTAGAGAAGCACCAATCAGTCGAATTGATCGCCTCTGTTCATGCGCAGACAAAACGTAAACATGTTGTTCGCCTCATATGGGAAGACGATGCTCAACATCATAACGAAAAGTTGTCATATCCTACGCTTTAAGTGCAGATTTTCAATTCAATTGATTTGGGAAACTTTTTTAGCAGCAACAATACTAACTCTCGTTGAAAATACTGATATTTGTCTTCAATTTTTAGATTTGTAATCTTATGAAGGTGCTTTTTGTATGTGTACCGAGTAATTCTTTCTATATGTAAATCTTCAAAAACATAAATTTTGTCAGACCAGTTTAGTAACTCTTCAGTGCAAAGAGTTGTGCCAGCTTTATCAACATATTTTTTGCTCAAACCAGCCGATTTGTAGTTATTGCTAGTGTTGATGGCTTGAAATAATTCTTGTGCTGTTTTGCTACGCTGAACATTAGCAGTGCATAGAAATAATATGTTCAACTAACGTCCTTCAAAATGTTCATTGAATTCATTTTTAGTTACCTAGTAACAATAAATGGTATATTTAGGAGATATCGATTTTCTTCATTTCATCACATGACAAAATAGCGAAATTATATTTATACCCATCGTCTAAGTTTATTTTTTCCCACAGCGCGAAGTGTACTTGCTGCATATCTGGATTATGAGCTAAGTGATAAGCTGGACAAAGAGACCAATCATCTTGTTTATTTACAGAAACAACTATTTTATTGCTTAGATGAGCTACCAAGTTTATTCGCTCTTTTACTTGCCCATTTGCATTAGAGCCAGTTGCGAATAAAACGAAACAATCATCACGGATAGTTTCAATTAGCATCAAAAGCATTTTAACGCGTGACGGTATAGTCCAGTCCAAATTAATAATACCGCCCTTGACTAAATTAAGTTCATCCAAAGAAACAACTCTTTCTATTCGACTGCCATAGATTTCTTGAATGAATTTAGGAGTTGCTTGAAAAGGCTGTTCATTAACAATGAATACTTTTTTGTCGGTCGGGATTTTACTTATTATTTCATTTATTAAATGCAGCTCGTTAGATCCCTTAGTATTACCGATGACTGTGTAAGCCTTGGCATTTCGGGGCATTTTCAAAGTGTAATCTGGCTCGGGAAATGATCTAAATTCTTTGTTCAACTCTTCAATAGATTGAACTGGTAATTGATTTTCTGTCATATTTCGATCTAATTATTTTGAAACTATAACTCAATACTAACCTACTGATTTTAAATGTAAATAATACACAATGAGCATCATTTTACCGTGAGAAATGAGTAGCGAATAGTTAACTGCATATTTATAAAGGATTTATAATGCGTAATTGTGAATTAGTGTTCACAACGCTGACCAAAAATTTTTGCACTTAAATTATTGTTATCTGGTAACGATAATTAAAGTTACAATAACGATCTCAGTAGAACTTGTATACGCAATGCGTAAGGGATAAATTGGGTTTATAAATAGACGTATGGATGCGTCTACTGCACAGTGGTGAATATTTTTATTAAATAACCTTGCTAAACCTTTAAATTGCAAAGCTACTATGACTTGTTGGAACAAGTCACACTCAAAAGGTATGTTTAACACTGAGATTAAATTCAGGGATGAATGTATATCGCAGAAGGGATTCTGCGCAAAGAAAAGTTAAACTGGTAATCAAAGTGGTATATTACCAGATCGGAGTTTTATATAGAGGTGTTGGAAAGTGTTAGTTTTACTGAATTACTCACTCACTCACTCGTTAGTTGGTAAAAAATAGGGGGTTACTTTGAATATAAAAGACATTGTACCACCACAATCCGTGATGGAAGCGATGGAAGCGCAAATGAAAGCCGAACGTGTTAAACGTGCGCAAATTTTAGAATCAGAGGGTGATCGTCAAGCAAACATCAATGTTGCCGAGGGTAAAAAACAGGCTCAAGTTTTAGGTGCTGAAGGTGAAAAAGCTGAACAAATCTTGCGCGCAGAGGGTGAAGCTAAAGCTATTATTGCTGTTGCAGAAGCGCAAGCTGATGCGCTGCGTAAAGTAGGTGAAGCTGCAGATACTGAGCAAGGCCAAAAAGCGATTCAACTCGATTTAGCAACCAAAGCCATTGCCGCTAAAGAAGCTATTGCGAAAGAGTCGTCTGTTGTTTTATTACCCGATAGCGCCACTGATGCAAGCTCATTAGTTGCACAAGGCATGTCAATTATTAACTCACTAAATCAAAAGCAAAAACTTTAATCTGTTGAGGATAAATAATGACGCTTATTACTAACAACTTACCTGAAGCACTGATGATTTTAGGTGTGCTTGCGCTCATTATCGAAGTGGCTGTGTTAGGTATGTCTACCTTTATATTATTATTTTTAGGTATGTCTTTGTTTACTAGCGGTTTAATGATGAACTTTAACTTGTTAGATGACTCTTTAACTACCGCATTGTGGAGTAACACACTTATTACAGCTGGGTTTGCGCTATTTTTATGGAAACCATTAAAGCGTATGCAAAACAATGTGGACAAAAAAGGTGTACAAAGCGACTTTGCTGAGCTTGATTTTGTTTTAGCTGACGATGTTGATGAAAACGGTCTCACAATGCATCTTTACTCTGGAATTAGTTGGAAGTTAAAAAGTAAACAGCCACTTTCTGCAGGTACACATGTTAAGGTCGTAAAAAAAGAAGTAGGCACTATGTGGGTTGAAGCCATTTAGCCAACTAGAATCACATTAGATTTTAAGGGCTGTAATATCACTATTACTGCCCTTAAAATTTTTTATTTATTAGCTTAAGTCATCAGCACTTGGGATAACCACGCCATATAAGTCATTAATGGTTGCTAAGGCACTTTTATGTAGATCAGATGCCAACACATCACCCACTGAAGTTTGTAATGACCTTGTAGCGCATGCGTCAGCGACTACCGTTGCGTGGTTACCTCTTAAAAATGCACCTTGCGCTGTAAATGTCACACACATGTGGGTCATAAACCCAACAATGATCAATTTATTATTACCAATTACATCTACTTGTTCGCCTAAGTCTGTTCCTACAAAACTATCGGGAGCTGTTTTAACGATAACTTTTTCATCCGCAATTGGCGCGACACTTGAGTGTATTTGGCCTATTTCGGCATTAATATCGTAAGGCGAGCCTTCACCACCATCATGCATAATATGAATAATTTTAGAACCAGCAGCACGTGCATCAGCCAGTAAAATTGCCGCATTATTAAGAGCATCTTGCCACCCTTCTAACTCCATAACACCTTGTGTATAAGTATTTTGATAATCAACAAATATAAGTGTGGTGTTTTTAAGTGAAGCGGGTGTTGAGTCAAGCCCATTAAGTTCACGAAGTGTCGTCGTCATAATTTATCCTTTAATACCGAGTTAAATTTAAGTTTATAAGCTATCACGGCTGTGACAGCCGTGTTGCTGCGTTTGCACCGTGACAGCTTATACTTTATAGTCGGTTGCAAATAGTGTCCTAAAGGACGGTAGTCGATGATATTAGGCCAAAATGACATTACTCTATGAACATACCGTTGCGATTGTTGCTTATAACAATATCAGTTTATTTCACCTATCTATTCCGTGTAGTATTTTTGGTGAAGACTTAGACCGCGTGGGCGCTCGTCCATATAAAGTTACAGTATGTACAGAAACTGTAGGTCTGGTGCCAACACTTTCTGGCTTTCCCATAGAAATAAAACAAGACCTGTCAATACTTGAAACTGCTGATACTGTCATAGTACCCGCGTGGTGCGATCCTGATATACCCGCCTCAACAGCTTTACTTAATGCACTTCGCCGTGCACATGCTCGTGGAGCAAGAATGGTAGGTTTATGTTTAGGCGCTTTTGTGCTTGCTGAAGCAGGTATATTGGATGGCAAAACAGCATCAACCCACTGGGTATGGGCTAACGACTTCGCAAAAAAATACCCAAAAGTAAACTTTGATAACGATGTACTGTACATTGATGAAGGAAATGTTTTTACCTCAGCAGGCGCCGCTGCCGCAATTGATTGTTGCCTGCATTTATTACGTCGTGATCACGGAGCAGATATTGCCAACAGCGTGGCCAGACGCATGGTTGTGGCGCCTCACCGCAGTGGAGGACAAGTACAGTACATAGAAAAACCCATTCCTCGACACATCGATAGTAACCGTTTAGAGCCGGCTATCACTTGGGCACTAAAAAATTTAACTAAACCTTTAACAATCGATGAACTCGCCAGTAAAGCAAGTATGAGTCGCCGTAATTTTTCTCGACTTTTTAAAAAAGCAATGGGCACTACATTTACACAATGGCTGCTGAGTCAACGTCTAACCATCGCGCAGCAGCTATTAGAAACAAGTAACCACAATATAGATAGAATTGCTAATCAATCTGGGTTTTCATCGAGTGTTAACTTTCGACAGCAGTTTTTAGCCGCTTTCTCTATTTCACCTTCCGCTTACAGAAAGCAATTTAAAAGTAGCGAGCCGCAATAAAAAGTTACTCGCACATGCGCAAATCACTTGTTAGCATGAGGTATTATCAAAGGATGGAAATGAGCATGACGAACAATAATCATACGTTAGTCGTTGAAGGTGGTGCAATGCGCGGTATTTTTGCTGCAGGTGTGCTTGATGAGTTTTTAGAGCAAGGATATCAACCCTTTAATCGGTATTTTGGAGTATCAGCTGGTGCTACAAATGTGGCAGCCTATTTATGTAAGCAGCCAACACGCAACTACAAAGTGATCACCGATTACTCCTGCAGGCCAGAATTTATTAATCTCGCACGTTTTATCAAAGGCGGCCATCTATTTGATTTAGATTGGCTGTGGCAAGAAACAGTTCGTGAAATCCCCTTGAATACCGACGAATTCTCGCAATCTCGTTACGATTTTTATATTGTTGCAACAGCAATAGATTCAGGTAAAGCTCACTATTTGCAAGCAACGGGCAATGAAATGGTTGAGCAATTAAAAGCCTCTTGCGCCATCCCAATCGCTTATCGGGATTACCCAACAATAAACGGGATCGCAATGACCGATGGTGGCGTTGCCGATTCTATTCCGGTAAGAAAAGCCTATGAAATGGGTGCATCAGAAATAACAGTTATCCTTTCCCAACCTTTAGGCTATCGTAAAAAAGACAACAAAGTACCGTGGTTAACTAAACAACTCTATAAACAGAGCCCTGCGCTTGCAGAGGCCGCCATACAGCGTTCTAAAAATTATAATGACAGTATTGATTTTTTGCACAATGCTCCGTCAGATTGCAAAATAAATATTATTGCGCCACCAACAGGGTTTAAAGTCGGCCGCACCACTAAAAATCGAGCTATACTCAATTCAGGCTATCAAATGGGCATAAATGAAGCTAAAACTTACCTAGGTAGCCCTAGGTTGCGTGAGAAATGAACATAAGCTATAAAATCAACCTATAAGAAGTATACAGTGATATAACCTTTGAATTTACAGCTTACTCCAGCTATTAATTTTTAAACCAACGGGGTAATGTAATAAAGAACGATGTGTTCGTCGTCCTATTGCAAAAAAACAGATTAAATTTAGGCGTGTTTTTTGCATTAAATTTTGTGTACACACCAAATAAATTAAGGGTTTTTGTGAATTTTCTTCGATGCTTTCATAATATAGTCTCAGATCAGCAGCTAAGCTTTGATCAAAAAATTGCAGACTTACTTGCTTTTGGGCTCGATGTTTTTCAGCTCGATTTGGCTATTATCAGCCGCGTAAAAAATAATTCTTACACTGTTTTACATGCTATTACCCCTGACAATTCTCTTGCTATTGGTACTGAGTTTGAGTTAAACGGCACCTATTGTACACATACTTTGTTGGCCAACTCTGCACTGGCGTTTCATAATGCGTCGCAAAGTAGTATTGCAAATCATCCTTGCTATATTAATTTCCAATTGGAGGCGTATATTGGAGCGCCTATACGAATAGGTACTGACGTATTTGGAACTGTTAACTTTTCATCAGCTCAAGAATGCGCCCCTTTTAGCGATGAAGCTTATGATTATATTGAATTATTAGCTCAGTGGTTGGGCTCAGAATTTGCGCGCAATCAGGATAAAGTTAATCTCACTAAAAATAGTGACACCTTATTGAAACTTGAAAGCGTTGCAAATATAGGCACATGGGAAGTCGACCTAATAGACAATAGCATTTTTTGGAGCCAGCAAACTCGACGTATTCATCAAGCCGAAGAAGGCTATACTCCAAACATGGAAACAGCCATTGAATTTTATAAAGCGGGTAAAAGTCGAGATAGCATTAATAAAGCGGTAGAAAATGCGGTATCTAAGGGTGAAAAATGGCATTTAGAGCTGGAAATAGTTACCGCAAAGCAGCAAAATATTTGGGTGTCGACTTTTGGAGAGGCCGAGTTTAACAACGGCAAATGTGTGCGATTATTTGGTACTTTTCAAGATATAACTGAAGCCGTTAAGTTACGCGAAGAGTTAAAACAAAAAAAAGCACTTGCAGAACAACTCCTCCAAGACCGTAGTATGCTGTTTGCCAAAATTAGTCATGAGCTTAGAACCCCGCTTAATGGTATTACGGGAATGTTAGCGACTCTCATTGATGAACACGATTATGACAAGCGGGCAGAAAAAATTAAAGTCGCCCTTCGAAGTGCTGACATTTTATTAAGTATTATTAATGAAGTACTCGATTTTTCAAAAATAAATCATGGTGAGTTAAAACTGGAGCCTCACCACTCTCTACTTAAAACGGTATTTACCGATTTGGTTTCTTTATATTCGGTATTGTTTAGTAATAAACACATTGAACTGCTAGCCACTAATCTCATTCCTAATGATGTTTGGGTATACTGCGACACCTCTCGATTAAGCCAAATTGTCTCTAATTTACTAAGTAACGCGTTAAAATTTACAGAGCATGGATCTGTTTCTCTCTATTCGCAATTAGCATTAGACACAAAACACCCTTTACTTACCATTAAAATAACCGACACGGGTCGCGGCATGAGTAAAGCGTATTTAAACTCATTATTTAAGCCTTTTACCCAAGAAGTTGATGCTAACAACAATAAAGGCGGCACCGGATTAGGTTTAGCAATTGTTAAAGAACTCGTTGGTTTTATGAATGGCAAAATTGAAGTAACGAGTGAGGTTAATGTGGGTACGTGTTTTACCTTAACTATCCCGATTGAACTTGGCAAACAACAAATACAGACACCGAGTCTTAAATTGATTAATAATCATGGTGCCAAATTATCAGTACTGGTGGTTGATGATAACGAAATAAACCGCCTTGTATTAGAAGCTGCGCTGGATAAGTTTAATATAAAATCAGACTTTTCCATAGACGGCCAAGACGCAATTTTAAAGTGCAAACAAAAGCATTACGATCTTATTTTTATGGATTGTATTATGCCAATACTTGATGGTTTTGAGGCTACCAAACAATTAAGATCTAATAACATTTGTAGCCCCAAAAGCACATATATCGTCGCTCTGACGGCTAATGCTTCTTCCCAAGATAAACTAAGCTGTAAACAAGCGGGCATGGATATGTTTATAGCCAAACCATTTAAGCTTCCAGCAATAGAAGAAGCAATTACAAATACATTAAAAAGGCTGAGCGTAGCCACATTATAATAACGAGTGTCGCTCAGATTAACTTGCACTAGAAAACAAAGGATCATTATGACAAATAAAATTATTGGTATTGTACTTATTGTTATTGGTATCGCACTGGCAATATGGGGCTATGACGTTTATGACTCAGCAGCCTCTCAGGTTACCCGCGCATTAAACGGCGAAACACCTATGGAAGCCTGGCTTGGCTTTATTGGTGGCGCAGTCTGTATTTTAGTGGGTATTACCCGACTTAAATAGCGCTCAAAAAAGCCGCCTTTGGAGAGGGCGGCTTGGGTGAACAAACAGCTATGGGTGAGAGCTGTTATATCAAGAGACTTTAAGCTAAAACACTATTAAGCAGCGCTTTGCTCTGCATCGGGCGTTTGACGAATTAAATAGTCAAACGCACCTAGGCTTGCTGTTGCGCCCGCCCCCATCGCAATAATAATTTGCTTAAATGGCGTAGTGGTTGCATCACCTGCAGCATAAACGCCTTGTAACGATGTTGCGCCTTTGGCATCAATGAGTATTTCACCAAATTGGCTCAGTTCAAGGTCGCTGTCTTTCAACCATTCGGTATTAGGTATTAAACCAATTTGTACAAATATACCGGCTAAGTTCAACTGTTTACTCACGCCGCTAAGGCGGTCGGTATAACTTAACCCCGTTACTTTTTTGCCATCACCTAGTACTTCCGTGGTTTGGGCGTTTTTAATAATAGTGATGTTTTTTAAGCTATTAGCTTTACGAATAAGTACCTCATCGGCGCGTAACGTATCAGCAAATTCAAGTACAGTAACGTGTTCAACTATATTGGCTAAATCAATTGCCGCCTCAATACCTGAATTACCACCACCAATAACCGCAACCGGTTTACCTTTAAATAGAGGCCCATCACAGTGCGGGCAGTATGCAACGCCATGGCCTTTATACTGTTGCTCACCGGCTACATTCATTTCGCGCCAGCGTGCACCGGTTGCTAGTACGAGTGATTTTGCTTTTAATACAGCGCCATTTTCTAGCGTAATATCATACCCATTACTGCCTTTTTGCAGGTTTGCCGCGCGTTGGTTGTGCATAACATCAACATCGTATTCTTTAACGTGTTCTTCCAACTGAGCCACCATTTTTGGCCCTTGCGTTGCTTTTATTGAAATAAAGTTTTCAATCGCTAATGTATCAGCAACTTGACCGCCAAATCGCTCTGCTACAACCCCAGTACTGAGCCCTTTACGTGCTGAATAAATAGCTGCCGAAGCACCAGCTGGCCCACCACCGACGACAAGTACATCAAACACCGACTTTTCATTGAGTGATGCTGCTTGGCGCTGTGCACCTTTGCTATCCACTTTATTTAAAATATCAGTGAGGCTCATGGCCCCTTGGCTAAAAGGTTCACCATTTAAATAAACAGCGGGTACAGCCAGTATGTTTCTTTGCTCAACTTCATCTTGAAATAATGCCCCATCAATCATGGTGGCTTTAATATTACTATTTGTTGCTGCCATAGTATTAAGTGCCTGCACAACTTGCGGGCAGGTTTGGCAACTCAAGCTAATATACACTTCAAAATTAAGTGTTTGTTCAAGTGTTTGTATTTGTTCAATGTCATCTTTACTTGCTTTACTAGGGTGACCACCCGTATTTAATAGCGCTAACACTAAACTAGTAAATTCGTGTCCCATAGGTACACCTGCAAAGGTAATATGGGTGTTTTTTTCTGGTGAATGCACCACCATAGAAGGCCTGCGGGCGCTAGTGTCGGGATTATTTATTACACTAAACTTATCGCTTAGTGACGCTAAATCGCTTGCTAGACTTTCTACTTCTGTTGATTTTTTGCTGTCGTCCAAGGCGATAAGCAGCTCAACAGGCTGAGTCAGCGATTCAAAATGGCTTTTTAGTTGGTTCTTTATGTTGTTGTCTAACATGGCTTAGCCCCTTAAGGAAAATTAAAACAGCAAGGTTCCCATGCCATCAGTGCATGTGCGAAATTTTAGAAACGTGTGATGGCGTGGGAGAGTGCCCAGTGAACCTATACAGGCTCACTGGTATTAGAGTCATGTTCTACTCTAAATTTAGATAGTGGTAAGGTTTAAATCTTACCAACTAGGTCTAGTGAAGGTGCTAATGTGTCTTCACCTGGCTGCCAAGATGCAGGACAAACTTCGCCATCATGTGTTGCAATGTATTGCGCTGCTTGTACTTTACGAACAAGTTCTTTAGCACTGCGACCAATGCCTAAGTCATGTGTTTCAACAACTTTAATTTCGCCCTCAGGGTTCATTACAAATGTACCGCGAAGTGCTAAACCATCATCTTCAATCATGACACCAAAGTTACGTGTAATGCGCCCTGTTGGGTCACCAATCATTGGGTAAGTAATTTTACCGATGGTGTCTGACGTGTCATGCCATGCTTTGTGCGTAAAGTGTGTATCTGTTGATACTGAATAAACTTCAACGCCCATTTCTTGTAACTGTGCGTAATGATCTGCAAGGTCACCTAATTCAGTTGGGCATACAAATGTGAAATCTGCAGGGTAAAAGAAAAAGATAGACCACTTACCTAATACGTCTTTTTCAGTGAGTTCTACAAAGTCACCATTGTGGTAAGCTGTTGCATTGAAAGGTTGTAATTTTGTGTTAATCAATGAAGTGCTCATAGTATTCCTCATTTATGTTTAGTGTATTTATAAAAGTTAACGCTGTATGCGTTGGCTTGATTAATACAATAAGGCCATTGAGAAATTAAATAAAATTGATTGTTTAGATTAAAACAATCGATTTTTAAGATTACAAATCCAAGGAGTGATCTACTGCTTACTTTTAAGCGTTAAAGCAGTTACAACTCAGCTACCACTCATAGTCAGTTGCGCTATATTGATTTTAATAAGATTACACTGCACATCCTTGCTACAATAACGTGGTTTACATTACACAACCTTCAAAGGCATTTCATTTATGGAAAAATTCGTCAATCACATTCAACTTGGCTATTTGGGCTTATTGCCATTTTTAGGCTGTGTGGGCTGGCCACTTATGGTTGGCAGTAACAGTGTAAATTTAGAGTTTTTTAGTTTTTACAGCATTGCTATTTTAGCGTTTATGGCGGGTAATTTATGGCATGCAGGCCAACAAAGCTTTGCCGATGCGATTAAAGCAGTGCTACCGGTCATTCCTATTCCGTTTTTATCATTCTTGCCGATTGAGTGGATGCTTGCTTGGTTAGGCGCGAGTTTTTGGTTAGTACTGACTTTTGAAAAGGCCACAATACAGTGGCAGGGTTATCATAAAGATTATCAAAAAATGCGTTTTGTGCTCACATCAGTGGTATTTGTGTGTCATATCTTAATTATTGGTATGAGTATTTACCCTAAATAACACGCCATGGCTTAACCATTGGTCTGTAATAGGGTAACATCCGCGCACTGTATTGAGAGGACACACCATGATAGACCAATTACGCCAACAGCTTACTGACCTTGGTGAGAATTTTGTAGAAAAAAACGCGGCTTTTAAAATTAAAGTTATCCCGTTTTTTTGCGCTATTAGCATAAAAAAAGATCATAAAAGTGAGGGGCGTCTTTCTTTTTATTCAAATCAGCTCATTGAAATATTTATGGTGGTGTTGTTTGTTTTATTTGGCTTAGCCATTTACGACCCTCAAGCCGGTTTTACTCATGGCCCTATTCATATTGTGTTTGCTATTTTGATTACCTTTAACTTAATTCTTAAACAAGTTGCCATTGAAGGGTTAAAAACGCGTTTAGCTATGTATAGGTTGCATCAACAGCTGATTAATACACCGCATCCTGACACATCGCCTGTTACTAATAAAAACATATAATTTAATATGTATTTAAACCCAAATTGGAACATACTCACGGTAGGTGATGGCGACTTATCGTTTTCAAACGCGCTTTACAACCACATTAAACCGCAAAAGTTAGTTGCCTCAACCTATGATGCAGCTGCAACTCTTACAGAAAAATACCCCGATAACGCGCTTGCCTCACTTAAAGCACATAAAATTGATGTGCTTAATGAATTTGATGTCACCAACACACAATGTTGGCAACAACTAGCCGAGCACCTAAACAGCTTTGATGTAGTGATTTTTCAATTCCCACTTATTCCTGCGTTTATTGGTCGCGACGCATTTGAGAAAAATACACGTAATAACAGCATGAACGTGCTTAACCGTGCGTTACTGCATCAATTTATAAAATATGCCAATGAGTTTGCCTTGAACCCACAAGGCCCTGGGTTATGTTATATAACCTCAAAAGATGTTAAACCGTATCGTGAGTGGAATATTGAGGGGAGTTTAAATACCCATTTAAACGCGGCATGCCAAGGACAAATGCCATTCGATATCAGTCGCTTTGATGGCTATAAAATTCGCAATGTCGACCGTGACAAACACGTCAAAGACACCAGCGGTATTACTTATGTATTTAGTGAAAATACACTACCCGAACTAAGTGATATGTTAACAACCCCTAATTATCTAACTGATAATTATTGCCCGCTTTGCCGTGTGGGGCCGTTTTTAGCTGACGAGGATAAAAGTAAACATTTTGCCGCTAAAAAGCACCTACAAATGGTCAAACTAGAGCAAGACTGGCAGCAATGGTTAACGGCGTTTTATAAGTCAAGTTAATCACAAAGTGCAGCTTGCTTTATTAAGTCAGCTGCTTTTTCTGCAATTGCTATTACCCCAGCATTGGTATTTCCGGTAATAATACTGGGCATAATAGAGGCGTCTACCACCCGTAAATTTTGCACACCGTGAACACGTAATTCGCTATCAACCACAGCCATATCATCTTGGCCCATTTTGCAGGTTCCTACGGGGTGATATTCTGTATCGGCTGTTTGCCTAATAAACTCAATAAGCTGCGCATCATCATTAATATCAAGCGGATACACCATATCTGCACGAATAATATCAAACGCTTTGCTTTGCATTATGCTTAATGTTTTTTTAAGCCCAAGTAGCATAACCTGTAAATCATCGGGGTGGCTTAAATAATTAGGATCAATGAGTGGCGCACTTAAAGGGTTGGCATCCGCTAAACGAATAGTGCCGCGGCTTTTAGGGTGCATTATGCTGCTATGAATACTGTATCCATGGCCATAATGCAGTTTACGGCTGTGATCGTCCACCAGTCCAATAACAAATTCAAGTTGCACATCGGGCACAATAGAATCTGTAAATAAGTTTATAAACGCATGTGATTCGGCAAAGTTACTGGTTAGCTTTCCTTCACGTTTGGCAAACCAATCAACGCATCCTTTTGCAATATTAAACGCACCGCTGGCACTTATTCCAAATGTGCCTTGCGAATATTTTGCTTTGTATAATGGCACAACGGTTAAGTGATCGTGCAAATTACTGCCTACACCTTCTAATGGGGTTACAAGCTCAATGTTATGCTGCTTTAAATGATCTGCAGGCCCCACTCCCGATAACATTAAAAGTTGGGGAGAGTTAATCGCACCGGCACTTAAAATAACTTCTTTATGGGCATTTAGCACATAGCTTTTATTATTAACTGCAACTGTTACACCAGTTGCAGCTCTCCCGCAAAAATTAATTTTATTTACCTGCGCATCAGTGAGCACGGTTAAGTTTTTACGAGCTAAATTAGGTGTTAAGTACGCTTTTGCCGCACTGCAACGCTCCCCTTTATGTTGAGTGACCTGCGATAACCGCGCACCTAGCTGTTGCTGCGCATTAATATCGTCATTAAGGGCTACGC
This sequence comes from Pseudoalteromonas sp. MQS005, assembly GCF_001661605.1. Lineage (NCBI taxonomy): Bacteria > Pseudomonadati > Pseudomonadota > Gammaproteobacteria > Alteromonadales > Pseudoalteromonadaceae > Pseudoalteromonas > Pseudoalteromonas sp. MQS005. The sequence continues at coordinate 45,820 of NZ_LYRQ01000032.1, forward strand.
CTTGCTCTTGGCATGCTTTTAAAAACAGCTGATTAACTGGGCTTGGTAAACTTAGCTCTTGCACATGTAAGGGGCCATTTACACCATGATATGGGCTGTTGGTAAAGGTTTTGTTGTTTTCAGCTTTGATAAAATAAGGCAGCAAACTGGTATAATCCCAGCCGGTATTTCCCATAGCGGCCCAGTTGTCGTAGTCTTTTTTATTCCCTCTTATGTACACCATGGCATTGATTGAACTTGAACCACCAAGCACTTTACCTCTGGGCATAAACCCACAGCGGTTATTAAGCTCTTTTTGTGGCACCGTATTGTAATGCCAGCTATTAATGCCATAAGGCACACTAGCTGCAACTCCCGCAGGCATTTGCACCATAGCACTTTGGTCACAGCCACCGGCTTCAATTAAACACACACTCACATTTTTATTTTCAGATAATCGCGAGGCAACAACACAGCCGGCACTGCCTGCGCCAATCACAATGTAATCAAATGAGGTAGTATGCATAAAATATCTCCCATTAAAAAAACTACTTTGCATGGATTATCTACTAAAAACTTGATATTTTTAGACACCTCTTCACTAATGCAATTGTTATGAGCAGCCTAATTAAAGCCACTTCTTTACAGGGAATTGATACATTAATTACCGAACTAGGTGGTGATACAGCAAGCATTATGCGCCATTGCGCCATTGAGGTAACGTTAAACTCCCTTGAAACCCAAAGCTTAACTTATCGCCATTATGCCGAACTTTTAGAATACTGCGCTCATAGCTTAAACTGCCCAAGTTTTGGTCTTAAACTCGCTAGCAAACAAAGTTTTGATATTTTAGGGCATATCGCTATCGCCGCTAAAAGTGGAACTGATTTAGGTGAAGCGCTTACATGGGTAATTAAATACCTGCACTTACATACACCCGCACTTAATTTAACCACGCATACACTTGAAGATGACCAAAATATATTTTTATCATTCGAAATAAAACTCAAGCCTTTACCTGTTATAAATCAAGTTATTGAATTAACAATTGCACTGGCGCTCGCCACCTTAAAAAAAGTGAGCCAAAATCAATGTAAACCCATTAAGGTATTTTTACCGCAAAAGCTTGATGCAAATCTGCGCGCTTACCATCAGCACTTTGGCTGCAACGTTATTGAACACAGAAACAGCGCCGGTATTTTAATCGCCAAAAACGATTTATTATTGCCACTTAATGTTTCTGATCAACACAAAGTACAAGCTGCATTAAACTTTTTAGCCGCTAATAATGCGCATACTCAGTCGTTACCTTCGCAAGTAAGTGCACTTATTCGACCCATGCTGCCCCTTTTTCAATGCTCAAACCAAACGATAGCAACGGCACTTAATATGCATCCTCGCACCTTACATCGTGAACTTAAAAAACATAACACCAGCTTTGTAAAACTAAAAGATGCCACTCGCCGCGCATTATGTGAACACTATTTAATGCAAAACCAATTTTCTATTTCACATATTTCCGAGCTGTTAGGTTATCAAGAACAAGCCACATTAAGTGCCAGTGTAAAACGCTGGTTTAACTGCTCTGCCCGCGCATTTAGAGCAAAATATTGTTAAACTGCAGAGCTGTGTAAAATACATAAAAAGGCTAAACATGAATTTTGTGATTGTAGGTACCAATTTTATTAGCGACACCCTACTTGATGCGGCAAGTACTCTGAGTAATTTTAATTTATACGGTGTGTGTTCTCGGGCAGAAAGTAGCGCTGAGCGATTTTTAGCTAATCACCCCACTCATTCTCAAGCAAAAATATTTACCTCCATTGACGCTGTTTGCCAAGACGAGCTTGTAGAGGCAGTATATATTGCCGCACCAAATAGCCTGCATAAAGACTATGCTGTGCAATGTTTAGCTGCGGGCAAACACGTACTTGGCGAAAAACCCTCAGCAGCAAATAGTCATGAGCTTACTGCTATTTTAACGGCTGCTCAAAAACATCAACGTTTGTACATGGAAGCGATGATGACAACGCATTTACCTAACTTTGCTGTTTTAAAAAACGCATTAAAAAGAATCGGTACACCGCGTAAATTTATTGGCCAATTTAGCCAATATTCGTCTCGTTACGATAAGCTCAAAAACGGCGAGCGCCCTAATACCTTTTTGCCTGAATTTGCAAATGGCGCATTAGTAGACTTGGGTATTTACCCACTTTATTTACTTATAGCACTGTGGGGCGCACCAAACAGTGTGCACGCCAGTGGCGTATTACTAGAAACCGGTGTTGATGGTGCCGGCGATGTACTTTTAAATTATGCAGATAAACAAGCGGTAATTAGTTATTCAAAAATATCGCAAGGCGAGAACATAACCGAAATACAAGGTGAGTTAGGCCGTATTCGTATTGAAGCTGTATCGCAACTTAAAAAAGTGGAATTCATCGCTAATAATGGCCAAAAAGAAACAATAAGTACAGATTTTGATGAGCATTTTATGAAGTATGAAGTGGCGCACTTTATTGAAATGATTGAGCAAAGTGCATTAGAGTCACATATTAACAACCACCAGCTTTCACGCGATGTGATGACGGTACTCGATACCGCCCGCGCACAATTAGGCGTTATATACCCTGCAGATAGTAAAGCTAAACTATAAATTTTTACTCAATCAGTCAGCCCTCATTACCTGCCACCTCAATCTTAAAAAAGAGTAACGCTTATTTTTCATTCAGCCCAGTGATAGCCTCTCATCACTGGGGACTCCATGTAAAACGTTAATTTACATTTACCTGCGTAGGTAAAAGCAGGTAATATGCGCCGCAATTAAATGGCAATATTTAAGGACGACCATGCAAAAATCAACCAAAGAGCTATTACTGGCTATTTTATGCATATTGCTTGCAATGATCACTATTCAGTCTGGGGCTTCACTGGCTAAGCAGCTTTTCCCTATTGTTGGCCCTGAGGGCACAACGGCCTTACGTTTAGGTTTTTCTGCCGCTATTCTTTGTTTAATTTTTAAACCTTGGAGACACTTTCCGGTTGCAAGCCAGCGTTTACCCATCTTAATTTATGGTTTGAGCCTAGGCGGCATGAACATTCTATTTTATTACGCCATTGAACGTATTCCACTGGGTATTGGTGTTGCGCTTGAATTTACCGGGCCACTTGCCGTTGCGTTATTTTCATCAAGACGAAAGCGTGATTTATTTTGGGTTGCTTGCGCAATTACCGGAATATTATTACTGTTACCCGATATGAAAGGCCAAGAAAGTTTAGATCCAATTGGCGTGATTTTAGCGCTTGCAGCGGGTGCGTGTTGGGCAGGTTATATTTTATTTGGTAAAAAAACCGGCAGCCAAAGCTCTGGTGGCGCAACGGTAGCGATGGGCATGACCATTTCAGCTATTGTGCTTGTACCTTATGGTGGCATATCACAAAGTGCCGCATTTACTTGGGATATTATTCCGTTAGGTATTGCCATTGCGGTACTTTCAAGTGCCCTACCTTACACTTTAGAAATGATCACATTGCGGAATATGTCGCCGCAAGGGTTTAGCATTATGATGAGCCTTGAACCCGCTATTGCAGCACTCGCTGGCTTAGTTATTTTAGGTGAACTACTTAGCATTTGGCAGTGGCTCGCTATTTTATTAGTTATTATTGCCTCGGTTGGCAGCTCAACGTCAAACAGTAAAAAGCAGCCAGTTCCTGCTTAATATTTAATTAAATATTAAACTACCGAGACACACAAAACCCACGCTATTTGCTTGGGTTTTGTAGTTAAGTCATTCACTATTTTATAGGGGATGGCTTGCCATGTGGGCTTGAGCGCAAATATTGCTTTGGTGCCTGCACTTGCGCGCCCAACTCGGCCGCAGCATGCCAAGGCCAATGTGGGTTATATAAAATCCCCCGCGCTAAAGCGACACCATCAGCACGTTCATCACTAATAATACTTTCAGCTTGCTGCGCCTCGGTAATTAAACCCACTGCTATCACTGGCATATTCACAACCTGTTTAATGGCGGTTGCAAACGGCACCTGAAAATTCTTAGCAACAGGTATATCTTGCTCAGGGCTTAAACCCGCAGTGCTTACATGAATAAAGTCACACCCTAACGCGTCAAGCGCTTTTGCCAGTTCAATTGATTGCGGTAAATCCCAACCACCATCTACCCAATCGGTTGCTGAAATACGTACACCCACCGCTTTATTGCTTGGAAATGCCGTTCTTACAGCTTTAAATACGTCGAGTAATAATCGCATTCTATTTTCTAGGCTACCACCGTATTGATCATCACGTTTGTTTGCCAGCGGCGATAAAAACTGGTGTAGCAAATAACCGTGCGCGCCATGTATTTCAATTAAATCAAGGCCTAACTCGTCAGCGCGCTTTGCCGCATTAACAAAGTCATTTATGAGCGAATCTATATCATCTTGGTTCATCGCTTTGGGAATGGGGCTGTTTTCATCATAGGCAATGGCTGATGGCGCAACCGTTTGCCAACCATTGAGGTGATCGGGTATAAGTGCCCCACCGCCATCCCATGGTTTATCGGTTGACGCTTTACGACCTGCATGGGCTAATTGAATACCAATAGGCATTGGGCTGTATTGTCTTACGGCCGTTAAACTTTTTGCTAATGCAGCTTGGGTTGTATCATCCCATAATCCTAAATCGGCGTAACTAATTCGCCCTTCGGGATTAACGGCCGTCGCTTCTAAAATAAGTAAACCCGCTCCACTTAAACTCAATTGCCCTAAATGAATGGTATGCCAGTCACTTGCAGCCCCATTGTTGGCCGAGTACTGGCACATGGGTGCAATAATAATTCTATTCTCTAGGCTTAATTTACCAAGTGACAATGGTGAAAACAGCTTTGACATTATAAATCCTCATATAACTGACTCACAGCCACAGCTAAACTGTGCTGTTGTTGTTATCAATAATTAAACATGTATTTATAAAGGTTATGGGGGGGGAATATTCATTTTTATAGTGTTTATAAAAATATAAGTAATG
>NZ_LYRQ01000033.1:0-50778 GCF_001661605.1 Pseudoalteromonas sp. MQS005
AACCTATTTAATATAAGTGCTTGTTGACATTAGAGGTTACTCTTCATACATTAAGGGCATGAATATAAAATACTCACTTACTTTCTTATCTTTTTTTAGCTTCTTTATATAGAAGAGGCTTCCCTGTTTGTGAGATAAAATCAATCGAATAGTAAAGCCTCCCAACTGGGAGGCTTTTTTGTTTACGCTGTTAAATACAGTGACATTTTTGGAATGAGGAAAACCAAATGAGCAATGATGTTTTAGACACGCTTAGGCACGATATAAATGAAATCGATTCTGACCTACTTGTGTTATTAGCGAAGCGACGCCGTATTAGCCATGGTGTTGTTGAATATAAGATAGCGAATAATAAACCAATTCGTGATGAAGCACGTGAATTAGCATTACTCGAAAAATTAATCGGTTATGGTAAATCTCTTGGTTTAGATGCCTACTATGTAAATAATGTTTTTCAAACCATATTAGAAGACTCAGTATTACATCAACAAGCTATGCTGCAAAAAAGCCTCAACCCTGATGCGCTAAGTGAAACCCATCGGGTGACCTATTTAGGCGGACAAGGATCTTACAGTCAACTTGCGTGTCATAAGTACTTTAGTCGCCGACCAGGCAAATTAATTGAAATTGGCTGTAGTTCTTTTGATGAGATCACCGGTAAAGTAGAAAATGGCCAAGCCGACTTTGGCTTGTTACCGATTGAAAATACCAGCTCAGGCAGTATTAATGAAGTATTTGATTTACTCCAGCACGCGCAAGTCTCTATTGTCGGCGAAGTCACTCACAGCGTAGAGCATTGTTTATTAGCCGCCCCAGACACAGAACTTAACCAATTAACCAAAGTGTTTGCTCACCCGCAACCGTTTGCTCAATGTAGCCGTTTTTTACAAGGGCTTGGCGATTTGCAACATGAAACCTGCGATTCAACATCGAGTGCATTAAAATCAGCACTTGAAACACCTAACAGTGCGGCTATTGGCTCTGCACAAGCAGGTAAAAATGTAGGGCTTGAAGTCATTAAGGCCAATCTTGCTAATCAAAAAGAAAACCATAGTCGCTTCATTGTGGTTGCACGTAAACCGCTACATGTATCTAAACAAATCCCCACTAAAACCAGTTTAATTATGGCAACTAAGCAGCAAGCAGGCTCACTCGCCGATGCGCTGATGATTTTTAAACAGCATAATATAAATCTAGTAAAATTAGAGTCTCGTCCTGTACCAGGAAATCCATGGGAAGAAGTATTCTATGTAGATTTAGAAGCGAACCTTGCTGATAGCCAAGTGAAACATGCGTTAGAAGAGCTTAAAGAGCATACCCAGTACGTACGCATATTAGGCTGTTATCAAAGCGAATCACTGCAAGCTGTGAGCGTACAAAGCTAGTCTAAAGCAACATTAAAAAAGGGCCTGCGGGCCCTTTTTTAGTTTTAATTAATCTGTCACGTTTAATCGAGTACTTTGGCGTCGTTCGCTTTATTTAATAAACTGCGACTTTGTGTCAAAAAGTGCGCTGTGGAGTCAGAAAAGTAGGCTTTTGCATCAGCAAAGGCATCGATTAAGGCTGGCTTATCCCCTGCTTTTAACTTTTTAAGCGTCTCTGAGAACAAACACTGATACTGCGCTAATAAGCTTTCTACATTATCAAATTGCGCCAGCATAATATCAGTATACAACTCTGGCGATTGCGCAAAGAGACGACCGACCATCATCAGCTCTAACTGATAAATAGGTGATGAGCAACTACGCAGCTCTGCCAGTGTATGTCCTTGTTTTGCTAAAAACTGACCGTACACAAAGGTGGTTAAATGGCGCATAACCTGAATGATTTGCATCGCTTCATCGTGTTTTTTAGCATCAAGTTCTACTAACTGACAGCCCCAAATTTGTAGCTGCTTTAATAAACCTTGTGCCATTTCAGGATTACGCCCTTCACATACCACCACAGTTTGTTTCACCCAATGAGAAATATCAGGACCAAACATGGGGTGTAAGCCAACAACAGCGCCATTGTGAACTTTTTTGAGCACATTTAACGGCGCTTGTTTAACCGATGTAATATCAACCAGCAAACAATCATCATCGAGTTTAGGTAACGCGTTAACAACCGTTTCGAGGGCATTAATTGGCACACTGATCATCACCAGTTTTGCGCCTTTTAAAATCTCTGCTGCCTGTGATTGCTGGGCTTTATCTAAAACTTTAACTTCGTAACCCGAGCGCTGAAATTGTTTTGCAAATAGCTGCCCCATTGCCCCTTCACCACCAACAATGACAATCGGAGATAGTTGTGAGTCGGCACAAGCTAATTTGGCCTGTTGATTTTGATAAGCTTCACGCATCATGCGCCTGAGAATGTCTTCGACTAAATCAGGGTTTACACCTTGATTAATTGCCTCTTGGCGTCGTGCAGCTAATAAATCAGCTTCTCTATCGGGTGCATGTAGTGGCGCGCCAGTTTGTTGTTTTATTGCGCCAATTTGTTGAGTAATACCATTGCGCTTTGCAAGTAAGGCAACCAGTTGCGCATCGCATTCATCTATACCTTTTCTTAGCTGCGCTAAATCACTTATCTCTGCCACGTTCTCATTCCATCCAAAAAAAGCAAAATCGTAAATAAATACTTACAAAAAAGTAAACTAATCAATACGATAAATACTAACAGGATACGTTAGGGGTTAAAAGGCTAATTAGTGAAAAGATCAGTATGAGTCACTCAACTGCGACCAAGGTAGGATAATTAAATGAATAGAACACAGCTTGCGTAAAGTGAATTAAAAAGCATATAAAAATGTAAGTCTATGCCGAGTTTAAACAATGAAAATTAAAGTGGCTTAATAGCCACTTTAATTAGCACTTTTTATCTAATATTCCAATGCCATAGTCGCAAGCGACATAACACTTTCGAATGATTCTGCACCGGCGATAAATAAGCCATTGTGACAAAACATAGCATCATCTATACCGGTCACTGCTTGAAATTCACTATCAGATAATCCAGCCCACGGTGCAGGTAATGGCTTTCGGTCTTCAAACGAGCCTAGCTCTGCAGGTACCGTTTGCACTATCCACTTACCAGAATGCGATGGATACACTACATATAGCGCCTCTTCTGATAAGCTATGTACGGTTTTTTTCCACGGCGTATAACGCTCTAGTACGATTAATCGTGGATCGTCTGCTTGTTTAATTGCTTGAGCAACAATCTTTTTAGCATTTAAACCACCCTGCGCTGAGGCAACAAAACGAAGCAGCAAAGTGTGTGCAAATTCCACCGCTTGATCAAAAGCAGCATCAAAATTACTTTCCTCTTCCCATGTTGGGTTAAACATAGAAATTGTTTGGCTTAAACTAATGCCTGTAGCAACACCTTCAACATGACCACAATCAATGGCATCAATAGTTGATACAAGCCCTGCATCAACTGCATTCGCCACATCTTGATTATCATCACATATTGCTAAGCCATATTTTTTCCACACCAAGCCAAATGACGAAAAAGGAATCCCATTTTCGCGAGCACCGGCACCGCCGCGCTGATGATGATCAAACCGGTCAGTTTCTGGGTCATATTGGCCGCCGACATCAATAACCACATCAGCGTCATTAATAATCGCATTATCGCGTGTGCGTATCAGGGTAAAAGAAGGGAAAATAATTTTAAGCGCAGCGATACTAAAAACATCATCTGCATGAAAATTGCCGTTGTGCGTAACTATCGTTTTATCATTCATTTTTGTACATCATTTTTTGCAAGAAGTGAGAAGATATTGTGCTTTGAAGTGAACCACACTTTAACGCATGCTGGTTAAGGTGTGTATTGGTTTTTAAATGTAGCGATATAAAAATTGCAATAGCATTAAAACCAAAACGGGTTGCAACCCAAAGGTTGCAACCCGTTTTTTTGCGTTGATAAACAGCGCGTATTAGTTAAGTTTTTCTCTAATACGTGCAGATTTACCAGAACGCTCACGTAGATAGTAAAGCTTAGCACGACGAACCGCACCGCGACGCTTAACTGTTACGCTATCAATAAGAGGGCTGTGCGTTTGGAATACACGCTCAACACCTTCACCGTTCGAGATTTTACGAACTGTGAATGCTGAGTGAAGACCACGATTACGCTTAGCGATTACAACACCTTCAAAGGCCTGTAGACGCTCTTTAGCACCTTCTTTTACTTTTACCTGTACAACTACTGTATCACCAGCGCCGAATGCAGGTACGTCTGTTTTAAGCTGCTCATCTTCAAGCGCTTTAATAATATTTTGGTTTACTTTTGCCATTATGTTTCTCACTTTCCTAGGTGTAACTGTCTTCTAGCCACAAGCTTTTTGGTACTCTTGCTGAAATTTCGCGAGTAATACCGCTTGCTCCTCAGTCAGAGCTAGGTTATGCAACAAGTCAGGACGGCGAAGCCAAGTTCTACCTAATGACTGCATAAGCCGCCATTTTGCTATCTCTTGGTGGTTTCCGCTGAGTAATACAGCAGGCACCTGTTTGTCGTCCAATGTTTCTGGCCGTGTATAGTGAGGACAATCTAGCAAGCCATCCGAAAATGAATCTTGCTCTGCTGACTGGTTGTGTCCTAACACCCCTGGCACTAATCGCGCAACTGCGTCAATTAATGTCATGGCAGGTAGTTCACCCCCACTCAAAATAAAATCACCAATTGACCATTCTTCGTCAACGTACGACTCTATTATTCTCTCGTCTATACCTTCATAGCGACCGGCAATTAAAATCAGTTTTTCAGAGTTTGCGAGTTCGCTAGCCCCTTGCTGATCTAATTTGCGCCCTTGTGGCGACATATAAATTACTTTTGCACCATCACCTGCAGCCTGTTTGGCTTCAAGAATGGCTTGTTTTAATGGTTCAACCATCATTAACATGCCTGGCCCGCCCCCGTAAGGACGATCATCTACGGTTCTATGCTTATCAGTTGCATAGTCACGTGGATTCCAGCAGTTAAAATCGATTAAGCCATTTTTAACAGCACGACCGGTTACACCTTGCGTTGTAATTGCATCAAACATATCCGGGAAAAGGCTGATAACCCCTACCCACAACGAACTTGTTTGACTCATTAAAAGCTTGGATCCCAATCTACAGTAATTTCTTTCGCATCATATTTAACTTCTTGAATAACTGAATCAGTTAAAAAAGGAATTAAACGTTCTGCTTGGCCAAATGCATCTTTACTGTTTGCTTTCACAACCAGTACATCATTTGAGCCTGTCTCCATAAGGTCATCAACAATGCCTAAGTTATAACCTTTATCAGTTACAACCGACATGCCGATGAGATCTCGCCAATAGAATTCACCTTGCGGTAATTCTGGTAGCTGCGCTGAATCAACAGAAATTTCTACATTGGTATAAGCCATTGCTTGGTCTCTGTCATTTACTTGCGCAAACTTAGCGATAAAGCCTTTGTTGTGGCGACGCCAGTCGACCACTTCTAAGGATTGCCATTTACCTTGCTGCCCTATCAACCACGGGCTGAAATCGAAGATCCCTTGGGGATCATCAGTAAATGAATGCACCTTAAGCCAGCCCTTTATACCATATGGGGCGCCGAGCTTTCCTACGACAATTATTGATGAGGTGTTCTCTTGACTCATGGTTACACTTACGCCTATTAAGCCGCTTTACGAGCGTCTTTAACTAATTTAGCTACACGATCTGAAAGACCTGCGCCTTGACCTAACCAGTGTTCAACACGTGGTAAATCTAAACGAAGTTTTTCTTCTTGACCTGAAGCAATTGGGTTAAAGAAACCTACTTTCTCGATGAAGCGACCGTCACGCGAGAAACGGCTATCCGCAACCACAATTTGATAGAAAGGGCGTTTTTTAGCGCCACCACGTTGCAAACGAATAGTTACCATACCGTCCTCTAAATAGATTGACTGTTTTCATTAATAAGATTTACTCCCCAGTATGGGGAGCCGGTGAATTGTACGAGTTTTTAGCAACAATGCAAGTAAGAAGTGATGCAAAAAGCCAGTTTAGTAGATTAAACCGTGATCCAAGATGAAAAAGTATATGAATAAGCTATTCTGTGCATAGTTTATTCAACAATAAAGAGGCATTTTGCCTCTTTATTGATTACTTTTTATCTCGTATTGGGGGTATTAAAGGTTAAATTATTAAAATTTTGGACCACCGCCACCCATCATGCCAGGTGGTAACATCCCTTTCATGCCACGCATCATTTTTTGCATGCCACCTTTACCTTTCATCTTCTTCATCATTTTTTGCATTTGCGTAAATTGCTTAAGCAGTTTATTGATCTCTTGTACTTGCGTACCAGAGCCCGCAGCAATACGCTTTTTACGCGAACCTTTGATGATTTCTGGGCGTGCACGCTCTTTTTTGGTCATAGAGCTAATAATCGCTTCCATTTGAATAAAAGTTTTATCACCCATTTGCCCTTTAACCGCATCTGGGATGTTTTGCATGCCAGGCAGTTTATCGAGCATCGACATCATGCCACCCATGTTTTTCATTTGCTTTAGTTGATCAGCAAAGTCATCCAGCGTAAAGCCATCACCTTTAAATACTTTTTGTGCTACTTTTGCCGCTTGTTCTTTGTCTACTTTCATCTCGACTTCTTCGATTAATGAAAGTACATCACCCATGCCTAAAATACGTGAAGCAATTCGGTCTGGGTGGAAAGGCTCAAGGGCATCAGTGCGCTCACCCACACCCATAAACTTAATTGGCTTACCAGTAATATGACGAATAGATAAAGCAGCACCACCTCGGGCATCACCATCTGTTTTAGTCAGTATCACACCGGTCAGCGGTAAAGCTTCGTCAAATGCTTTTGCTGTATTTGCCGCATCTTGACCTGTCATTGCATCAACAACGAATAGCGTTTCGATTGGATTAATTGCATGATGCAAGGCTTTAATTTCATCCATCATGTCGCTATCAACATGCAAACGACCCGCAGTATCGACTAATACAACATCAATAAATTTCTTTTTCGCATGAGAAATGGCGGCAGTTGCAATATCAACTGGTTTTTGCGAAATATCACTTGGGAAAAATTCTACATCAACTTCTGTTGCTAAGGTTTCTAATTGCTTAATTGCTGCTGGACGATACACATCGGCACTTACCACTAGCACAGACTTTTTCTTGCGCTCTTTTAAAAACTTAGCCAGCTTACCCACACTGGTGGTTTTACCCGCACCTTGAAGACCAGCCATCATCACTACCGCCGGTGGCTGTGCGTTAAGGCTTAGCTCTTCGTTGGCTTCACCCATGGCTTTTTCAAGTTCTTCGCGAACAATTTTTATAAATACTTGGCCAGGGCTCAAGCTTTTGGTGACTTCAACACCAACCGCACGCTCTTTAACTTGCTTTACAAACTCGCGAACAACAGGCAACGCCACATCGGCTTCTAAAAATGCCATTCGCACTTCACGAAGTGTATCTTTAATGTTGTCTTCAGTTAAGCGACCACGGCCACTAATATTTTTTAGGGTTTTACCTAATCGTTCTTGGAGGTTCTCAAACATGTAACGGTTCCGAAAAGACGTTTATATCAACTCTATTAATAAGGTCGATGTTATTAAAATTCAATTGAAAATAGTATACCGTAAATGGTGGCATACAATACAGTGTTGAAGTGCTGCTTATTGAGTTTCTTTTTACAGGGTCTATGCATTTGCGTTGCTATAAAATACAATGACCAGATAACGAACACGAATTATTTGACTTCAATTAAGTGGCCAAAGCAAAATGCTGATTATTAGTTTAACTATTATTGCCAGTTTATTTTATGTGTTAGCAACGTCTCACGTGCTTTCGCGATTGTTTCATCGTCAGGGACCAAGCCAAAAAATTACCATAATACTGAGCACTGTCGCTATTTTGGCGCATATGCTGCTTTTAGTAAACTCGGTGTTTAGAGCCGATGGCCAAGATTTAAGTATTGTTAATGTTGCATTACTGACTTGTTGGGTAATAGTGCTTTGTGTCACCACCGTCTCTTTGAAGTTCCCTGCGACACTGCTATTACCTGTTGTATACGGCTTTGCTGCCCTGTTAACTATTGCTAGCCTGTTTATTCCTCATCACGTTTTACTTCATAGCATTAATGTAGAGCTTGCGTTAGTTGCGCATATTTCACTGTCGTTATTAGCCTACTGTATCTTAATTATTGCCACCCTTTACGGCGTACAATTTTACTTTATTGATAAACGTTTGAAACGTAAAGATTTAGCAATAGTACATAGCCATTTACCGCCACTAATGGTGGTAGAGCGTCAACTTTATCAACTATTAAATTTAGGCACAGTATTATTAAGCGTGGCGCTGATTACAGGGTTTGTATTTCTTGATGGCATGTTTGCCAAAGAGTTTATTCATAAAACAATCTTATCTTTAGTTGCTTGGGCTATTTTTGCTACGATTGCCGTTGGCCATGTAAAACGAGGTTGGCGAGGGAAAATGGTGGTAGTGAGTATTATGATTGCAGCATTTACACTCACACTCGCTTATTTTGGCAGCCGTTTTATACAAGAAGTGGTTCTAAATAAGTTTTAACTTGACTCTGAAAGCTCACTCTAGCTTAATACGCATTGGTTTATAAAAAAAGGATCCATCGTTGGACGACATATCGACAAGTACGCTGTTTATCATTTTAGGTTTATTGGTACTTTTTTCTGCTTACTTCTCCGGGTCAGAAACCGGAATCATGTCAATCAACCGTATTCGTTTACGACACCTCGCTAAAGAGAATCATCGTGCTGCGAAACGCGTTAGTAAATTACTCAGTCGACCTGACAGGTTGATAGGTCTTATCCTTATTGGTAATAACCTTGTCAATATTGCGGCTGCCCAAGTTGCCACCATTATTGGTATTCGTTTGTATGGTGATTTAGGTATTGCTATAGCAACAGGTGCATTAACACTTGTGGTGCTGATTTTCGCTGAAGTAACGCCAAAAACACTGGCCGCCCTCTATCCTGAGCGAGTCGCTTTTCCAAGTTCGGTGATACTCAAAGGGTTACTAAAAATTCTCTTCCCATTTGTTGTCGTTGTTAACTGGATGACCAATGGTATATTGCGCTTATTTGGTATTAGCGCTGCACAAATAGATGAGCACAGCATGAGTAAAGAAGAATTAAAAACCGTGCTAAATGAATCGGGGGCGCTGATCCCCGCTCGTCACCAAAGTATGTTGACCTCTATTTTAGATTTAGAGCAAGTTACCGTTGAAGATATTATGATCCCTCGCAATGAAATTGTGGCGATTGATATTAATGACGATTGGAAAATAATCAGTAAACAACTTACTCACGCTCAACATACTCGGGTGCTTTTATACCGCGACAATATTGATGATGCTGTTGGCTTTATTCACTCTCGTGATGCGCTTCGCCTTTTAACTAAAGAGCAGTTTGATAAGCCTTCGCTATTGCGTGCGGTACGTGAAATTTACTTTATCCCTGAGGGCACCTCGCTGAACACTCAGCTACTAAAATTTCAGTTATCAAAAGAACGTATTGGTATTGTTGTTGATGAATATGGCGACATTCAGGGCTTAGTCACTCTTGAAGATATTCTTGAAGAAGTTGTGGGTGATTTTACTACCACTCAAACTCGGACACCGAGTGAAGAAGTAACCACACAAAACGATGGCTCTTACATTGTCGACGGCGGTGCTAACGTTCGCGACTTAAATAAAGAAATGGGCTGGGAATTCCCATTAGACGGCCCTAAAACATTGAGTGGCTTGATTGTTGAGTACTTAGAAGATATCCCCGATGCTAATTTAAGTATTCGTATTGCAGGCTATCCGGTTGAAGTACTTGAGGTAAAAGAAAACATGATTAAACAAGTTAAAATTCAACCAAACAAACGTAAAAAATAAACCAATAAAAAAGGAGCCTGCTGGCTCCTTTTTAATCTAATCTAAAAGAACAATCGCTCTAACCAACCTTTATCTAAATCATCTTCGCAGCGTCTTAGCTGTGCGCCATAACGGCTTGCCCGATGTTTTACTTTATTGGCAACGCTCATTAACCATTTTTTCTTACGATAGGTGCCTCGTTTATAACCGCCCCATCCCTCATGATAATTTAAATACTGTGCGTAGGCGTCCCACTTAGACACACCATTAACTTTATGGGTTTTATAAACAAACCACGCCATAAAATCAATCGCATCTTCAAATTCGTCTCTGTCGGCGCCACTGTTACCTGTTTCACGAATATAATCAGACCAAGTAGGCGTTTTAGCTTGAGAATAGCCATAGGCATCGCTTGCACGACCAGTAGGGATTATCCATAAGAAGTATTCCATAGGCGGTGCTGCATCGTGGCGAAAAGAACTTTCTTGATACATCATGCTCATTAACACATGTTTTGGGGAGCCCCACTTTTCCTGCGCGTCTTTGGCATCAAAATACCAGTCAGATTTCTCTTCGAAAATTTTACAAATATCTTCTGGTTGCTTTGGGGGAGCTGTTGCACACCCAGCTATAGTGAGCAGCAAAGATAAGGTAATAATATTTTTTTTCATTTTTTAAGATCTCACTGAACTTTTTAAAAAAGTGTGGGTCTGAATCTATGAATGCAGCAGTACAGCATTGTTTCATCCCTAAAGAATATTTACGCAGCTACTATGAGCTGCGTTTTTTTTTGCCTGCTACTTACTTGGGTCTGTTGACCTTTCAAGGTTGCATTTGCAGCAGTTTGTTTGGTATTTAGGCAAGGCAAAGCCTATGTGGTGTGGTTATTCCCCATAAATAGGCGATAACGCAGCATCAATGCCAAACAGGTGCTGCCCTTCGGGTTCTGCCTAGGAGCGATTTACTCTTTGTTGCTCGGTTTTTACCTAGCCCACTAGGTTACAAACCTCGCGCCGCGATTAAACCGCTCCTAGTTTGAACAAATTGTAATCCGCAAAGGTCAAAAGACCCTGAAATATGTATCTAAAAACGCGGTAAATGATTGTTTATCAGCGTGTTCAATTGCCTTTTGGGCTTGGTACGACTCTGCAGCTTGTTGCTCTAGCCACGATTTTGAAAATTCAGTATAACTTGCTGTTTCATGGCTTTGTTTGTACTTCTTAGCAAGTGACAGTGCAAAGTGGCCATTATCTAACCCTGACGCTTTTAACTGCTCAACATAACGACCAGAATACGTTAATGCCGGATCATGAATCCAAGTCGCCATGCGCTTAATAGTGTTTGAGTAGTAGTCAACATCGTAAGCAGTATCCATCCACTGAGCAACATCACTCAGCTGACTAAATATTTCATCACCCCAAGATTCTAGGCTGCGCTGCTCATTATTAAAATTAAGCATCAAGCCTTGTTCTCGACCTTGGTTAACCACAGTATCAAGATTTTCAGTGCTACGAGTTTGCTCTTGCCAATCCATAGACGCTGAATCTTTTAATAAACAATAAGTTAAAAACACATCTAAAAAGTGTATTTGCTCTAAGTCAATCCCAACTTCACTAAACGGGTTAACATCCAATGCACGAATTTCAATATATTCTATACCCGCTCTTAGCAATGCATCGGTGGGCGTTTCACCATTTTTTGCATTACGTTTAGGACGAATTGGCGAGTAAAACTCGTTCTCTATTTGCAAAATGTTTTTATTTAATTGCTTTGGCGTAGCACTGGTGTAATCGTCAATACTGCCGTAAATATCTGAAGGCGTATTTATGGCTTTTTTAAGTCCTGCAACATATTCATCTAATGAGTTATACATTACTCGTAATGACGATTGTGCGCTATTGGTATAGCCTAAGTTACCTAATCGTAATGCGGTACCCACTTCCAAATATAAAGTGCCTTTACCGAGTTTTTTAAACGGTAAGTCGCTTTTACGCCCTTGTAAAAAAGAACTACATAATGCCGGTGATGCGCCAAACATGTAGCTAATTAACCACAGTTCGCGTTTAAAGTTACGAATTAACGCCAAGTAACTATCCGATATGAAATCTTCAAGTTTCGCATTACTTTGCTTTAATGAGTGCAGTGACTGCCATAGCGTTTGTGGAAAAGAAATATTGAAATGCACGCCTGCAATCGCTTGCATCATACTGCCGTAACGATTCTTCAAGCCTTCGCGATATAGGGTTTTCATTTTACCGACATTAGAGTCGCCAAATTGTGCCAATACAATATCGTCTTGATGATTTATAAAGCACGGCATACTAATTGGCCACAATAATTCATCGCCCATATGTTCTAGGGTGAACTTTTGTAAATCTTTTAGCTGCTGCAAAGTTTGCTTTGATGACTCGCTAACCGGTGTAATGAACTCAAGTAAAGACTCAGAAAAATCAGTGGTAATATGCCCATTGGTGAGCGCACAGCCCACCCCTTGAGGATGAGCCTGTTTAGAAATAGAACCATCGTGGTTAATTCTTAATGATTCTCTCTCAATACCGCGCATAATGCCTTTAATAGCCTGTTGATTATCTGCATTAGATAGCGCGTTGAGCGTGTTCTTTAAATTATAAGTTGTCAAAAAAAAGTTTCCTCGAGCCAAGTGGCTTAATCATAAGGTTATGGGGTCTTTTTACCTTTACTCAAGATTAAACGATGAAAAAACTATATGAATTTATTAGATATAGTTTTTACTGGATTTTAAACACGCTTTGTTTCACGCTATAAAAGATAATCTTGCCATTGCCACTACGAATATACAATTTCTTTTACATATTATTTGCCATAACCCCCCGCTGACAACATGGCGTTTTAAAACGCTTTGATAAGATACAGTTAAACCCTAAAAGTTTGTCATAACTGAAAAATTCAATTACGCTTAATATTGATAAAGATCATATAAATATCAAAAAAAATGTCTTATTCCTGCTATTTTACACATATCACTAACGTACATTAGTTTTAGTAATTACAATAGCCGCCATAATAAAGAATGATAAAGAGTCACTATGCGTCGTAATCAAAGCTTAATAGATGAAGAAGTTAACTTCGAAGAACACCAAGAGTTGGTTTCAACCACTGACTTACGCGGTGTTATTACTTATGCCAATCATGAGTTTTGTAGTATCGCAGGCTACGAGATGGATGAACTGATAAATAAAAATCACAATATCGTTCGCCACCCTGATATGCCAAAAGCTGCATTTAAAGAAATGTGGGACACTTTAAAACAAGGCCATTCGTGGCGTGGCGCGGTAAAAAACTTATGTAAGGACGGCCGCTATTATTGGGTTGATGCATTTGTAACGCCTATTTTTGAGCATGGCCAACTTATTGGTTATCAGTCTGTACGAATAAAACTAGAGCAACGCGCAAAACGCAGAGCGCAAAAGCTCTATGCCAAAATTAACGCTAATAAATCATTATTTAGCTGGCGCGAACGCACATCATTAAGACAAGGTTTGAGCATTGCGGGTATTTTAATTTGGTTAGCCAGTGTCGCAATGTGGGGCTCTCTTTCGCTTGCCGCGATTAACTTATTAGTATGTATTGTTATTTTAGTTTTAAATTATGATGAGCTGGTAATAACACCTGCAACCCTCAAACAACAAAAAAGCCAAGCAGACTCTGTATCTCGTTATGTGTTTAGTGGCTCGCACCCACACAGCATTAGTGAGTATAGAGAGCAGATGCTCAGTGCTAAATTAAGAACGGTACTGGGACGGGTAAAAGATTCAACCTTGAGTTTTAATTCGATTGCCCAAGGGTTAGATCAACAATCGACGTTGACCGAGCAAGGTATTTCTTCTCAAGGCACTCAGCTAGAACAAATTGCTTCAGCGATGTCACAAATGAGTACCACGATTGGTGAAATCTCTAACAATACCAATAACACAGCTGATAAAGTGGGCATTACTTATCAAAGCTGCTCTGATATCAAGAATCATATTGCAGATAACAGTAAAATGGTGTCTGACTTAGCTGTACAAGTTGAGCAAGCGGCCGCCACAGCAACGGGGCTTGCCTCTGAAGCGGATAAAATTGGCCAAGTCATGAGTGAAATAGAAGGGATTGCTGAACAAACTAACTTATTGGCACTCAATGCGGCTATTGAAGCGGCACGCGCCGGTGAGCATGGGCGTGGTTTTGCAGTCGTTGCCGATGAAGTAAGAGCGCTGTCGTCACGAACTCAAAACGCCACAGCACAAATTCATAGCTCAATTAAAGAAATTCAAGATACCTTGTTTAGCTGGTCTAAAATCATGCAGAGCACAAAACAACAAGCCGATGACTGTGTTAATACAACAGGACAAACACAACAAGAGCTTGATAGTATTTTTATTCAAATTAGTGAAATTTCACAGCTCGCCACGGATATTTCAGCCGCAGCAGAACAGCAGCAGGTTGTAAGTAAAGACATTGGTAGTAATGTTGAAAAGATTAAAGGCTTAGGGGATGACAATTTACAATTGAGTTTTAGCGTAGCGCACGGTGCGGCTGAACTAGTTGAAGGCTCAAGAAAAGTGAATGACTTATTACTGACTTTTAAAGTTTAACAAACGCCCTAAAATAGAAACAAAAAAGCCGCTGTAAACAGCGGCTTTTTGCTGTGCTCAGATTATCGACTCGTAAACGCTAAGCCGTCTTCGTTAGCATCAATGACAATGATACAACCTGGTTGAAATTCATTATTAAGCAGTTTTTGTGCTAATGGATTTTCAATGGTTTGCTGTATTGCCCGTTTAAGTGGACGAGCGCCATAGACAGGATCAAAGCCACTGGCAGCAATTCGCTCAAGAGCAGCATCTGTCAACTCAAGTAAATACCCCATCTCTGTCAATCGTTGACGTAATTTACTTAACTGAATATCTGCAATTTCTTTAATATGATTATGTGAAAGTGAGTGAAATACCACAGTTTCATCAATACGGTTAATGAACTCGGGTCTAAATTCATTATGTAAAACACCCATGACTTTTGCTTTAAGCTCATCATAGTCATTACTTCCCGCTTGCTCTTGAATGATATCTGAGCCCAAGTTAGAGGTCATAATGATAACCGTATTTTTAAAATCAACCGTACGCCCTTGGCCATCCGTTAAACGCCCGTCATCAAGGACTTGTAATAAAATATTAAACACATCTGGATGCGCTTTTTCTATTTCATCAAGCAAAATAACCGAATAAGGTTTACGACGAACAGCTTCGGTTAAATAACCACCTTCTTCGTAACCTACGTACCCCGGAGGCGCACCGACTAAACGTGCAACTGAGTGTTTTTCCATAAACTCAGACATATCTATACGCACCATGGCACTTTCGGTATCAAACATATAGCCTGCTAGTGCCTTGGTAAGTTCTGTTTTACCAACCCCTGTAGGCCCTAAAAATAAGAACGAGCCAATTGGACGATTGGGATCAGCAAGCCCTGCACGCGAACGACGAATGGCATTAGCCACCGCAATGACGGCCTCATCTTGACCAATGACTTTGTTATGTAACTGCTCTTCCATTTGTAATAGTTTTTCACGTTCACCTTGAAGCATACGCGCCACTGGGATCCCGGTCCAACGTGATAAAATTTCTGCAATTTCATCTTCGCCCACCTGATTTTTAAGCAAGCTCATTTCTTGCATTTCTGCTTGTGATGCTAAATCGAGTTTGCGCTCAAGCTCAGGTATACGTCCATATTGCAGTTCAGACATACGCTGCAAGTCACTTGCTCTGCGAGCCACTTCTAAATCAAGTCGTGCCTGCTCTAGCTCAGCTTTAATAACCTGCGTGCCTTGTAAAGACGCTTTTTCTGCATTCCATACTTCATCTAGTTCACGGTATTGCCCTTCAAGCTCAGTGATCAGCTCGACCATTTCTGTACGGCGCTTTTGACTTGCTTCATCTTTCTCTTTGGCCAGTGCGTTATCTTCAATTTTTAATTGGATAATGCGGCGCTCTAATTTATCTAAAGCTTCTGGCTTTGAATCAATTTGCAAGCGAATAGAAGAGCCCGCTTCGTCAATTAAATCGATTGCTTTATCGGGTAATTGGCGATCACTAATATAACGATGCGATAACTGCGCTGCGGCAACGATTGCAGGGTCGGTGATCTCCACTGAATGGTGTAATTCGTAACGCTCTTTCAAGCCACGCAGAATAGCAATGGTGTCTTCTACTGAGGGCTCTTCTATTAATACCTTTTGGAAACGGCGTTCAAGCGCAGCATCTTTTTCAATGTACTTACGGTATTCATCTAAAGTGGTTGCGCCTACGCAATGGAGTTCACCGCGT
The DNA here is from genome assembly GCF_001661605.1 of Pseudoalteromonas sp. MQS005. Classification (NCBI taxonomy): domain Bacteria; kingdom Pseudomonadati; phylum Pseudomonadota; class Gammaproteobacteria; order Alteromonadales; family Pseudoalteromonadaceae; genus Pseudoalteromonas; species Pseudoalteromonas sp. MQS005. The sequence continues at coordinate 16,210 of NZ_LYRQ01000033.1, forward strand.
GCTAAGGCAGGTTTTAACATGTTACCCGCATCCATAGCGCCATCACTTTTACCAGCACCAACAATGGTATGAATTTCATCAATAAATAAAATAACTTGGCCTTCTTCTTTAGCCAACTCATTAAGTACTGATTTTAAACGCTCTTCAAATTCACCTCGGTATTTTGCACCAGCAACTAATGCGCCTAAATCAAGTGATAATACGCGCTTGTTTTTTAAGCCCTCAGGCACTTCACCATTAATAATACGCTGCGCAAGCCCTTCAGCTATGGCTGTTTTACCCACCCCTGGCTCACCAATTAACACAGGGTTATTTTTGGTACGGCGTTGTAATACTTGAATAGTGCGGCGAATTTCATCATCACGACCGATTACAGGGTCAAGCTTACCTTGCTCTGCACGCTCAGTTAAATCGATGGTGTACTTTTCAAGTGCTTGACGTGTTTCTTCCGCATTAGGATCGTCAACTTTTTGGCCACCACGAATCGCCTCAATTGCCGTTTCAACCTTACTCGCAGTAATGTTAAGTGCTTTAAAAACACTGCCAAGCGGGCCTTTATCTTCACACGCAACTAATACAAACAACTCACTTGAAATGTATTTATCTTTACGTTTTTGGGCGTATTTATCACATAGGTTTATCAGTGAAACCATGTTATTTGACAACTGTACATCGCCACCAACACCTTCCACTTTAAATAACTTTTCTATCTCTTGTGATAATTTAGTGTTGAGTTCATCAACGCTGATGCTCATTTGTGCAAATAGTGCACGCACACTTGAGCCGCTTTGTTTTAACAAAGCGTACATTAGATGCACAGGTTCAATAAATTGATGATCGCGACCTAGCGCTAATGATTGCGCATCTGAAAGCGCAGACTGAAATTTACTTGTAAATCTATCTAAACGCATGGGGGTTTACCTATAAAAAAACGAATTACTTAATAGATGGGTATGTTAGCGGGTTTGTTCAAGGTATTGTGGGAAAAATAATCACCTAATGATTATTTACTTGCGCCAGATCAAACTTGCCATACGACCGGTTTGGCCATCGCGCCGATAAGAAAAAAACAAGTTAGCTTGAGTTACAGTGCAATATTCACCCCCGCTAATGTTTATAACGCCCTGTTGATTAAGTAAAATAGTTGCTATTAGATAGATATCAGCTAAATACTTTTCATTATTTTGAGCTTTGAACGCGCTGTGCATTAGGGGGTTATTTGCTGTAAATAACTCGACTACCTCTTGACCGACTTGAAATTGATTAGCCCCTATTGCAGGACCTAACCAAGCATGTATATTCTCCGAGGCATTTTTAAAACATGCCAGCGTATTGTTGATCACCCCTTGCTCTAACCCTCGCCAACCAGCATGAATTGCGGCCACTTCTTGCCCGTCACTCGATGAGAGTAAAATAGGTAAACAATCAGCGGTCATTATGGCTAAAGGTTGATTGCGTAATTGCGTATATAGCGCATCGGCTGTGAGTGTTTGGTTGGGGTCAAATCGCTCATCCACTGTAATTACATCAGCGCTATGAACCTGATTTAACCAAATTGCCGGTTTAGGCAAATGAGCATTTACACGTGCTCTGTTATTTAATACATCTTGGCTGTTATCACCTACATGCAACCCTAAATTCAAACTATCGAATGGAGGCTTAGATACGCCCCCTTCACGTGTAGTACTCAATGTATCTACACCATGAAGAGATTGCCATGTAGCTGATAAGCCAAACATTGTTAACTCGCTATATCAGGGTTTGCTTTTGTGTCTTCACGCAGTGCTTGAGTCATTTGGACCATATCATCAGGGATAGGCGCTTGCCAGGTCATCATTTCACCGGTGATTGGATGCGCAATACTTAATTTAACGGCATGAAGCGCTTGGCGTTTAAAGCTACGCAGTAACTCAAATAACTCAGGCGTTGCCCCTTTTGGTGGACGAGGACGACCGCCATAAGATTGATCGCCAATTAATGGGTGGTTTAAGTACGCCATATGCACACGAATTTGGTGTGTACGACCTGTTTCAAGACGTAAACGCAAACGAGTATGGGCGCGGAATTTTTCGGCAACACGGTAATGCGTAATAGCTGGTTTACCCATTTCATGAACTGCCATATGCGTACGCTGCGTAGCATGACGACCAATTGGTTTTTCAACCATACCACCGGCTGTCATAGTGCCATTACATAACGCTTCATATTCACGTGTGAAGTTTTCGCGCTTTTGCAGTGCTTTAACTAAATGTGTTTGTGCCTGAATCGTTTTAGCAACAACCATTAAACCTGTTGTGTCTTTGTCTAAACGATGCACAATACCCGCTCGTGGTACGTTAATAATTTCTGGGTAGTAGTGTAGTAAAGCATTTAACACCGTACCATCAGGGTTACCTGCGCCAGGATGAACCACTAATCCCATTGGTTTGTTGATCACTAAAATATCATCGTCTTCATAAACGATGTTTAATTTGATATCTTGTGCTTCGTATTCACGAGGTGCTTCTATTGTTGTTTCAACAGCTACAACTTCACCACCGAGTAGTTTTTCACGCGGGGTGTTGAAAATTTCACCATCAACGGTGATTTTATCATCTAAAATCCACGTTTTTATCCGTGATCGTGAATAATCAGGGAACAATTGTGCTAATACTTGGTCTAGACGTTTACCACCTAAGTCTGTTGGGACCTCGGCTTGGAGAGATATTTGCTCTGACATTAGTAACTTTACCCAATTTACCAGTGCAAGCTTTGCTTGACTGGGTTAGAATCGCTTTTAATAAAAGCATAACATAATACGCATAGTTTACTCGGTTTTACCCACTTGGCCTAGCCGAAGACATCGAAGGTAACAAATAAAATGATAAATAAAATAGGGAAACGTGCATTCGCCATTGTTTTTTCAGTTTCAGTGCTTAGTTTAGGGGCCTGCTCGTCTGCACCTGACCAAGAAGATATTCAACGCGTACCCAACAGATCGGCACAAGCACTATACGAAGATGCAAAACAAACGCTTGATTCTGGTTTATACGCTCGTGCAATTGAATTATTAACGGCAATTGATTCTCGCTACCCGTTTGGTCCGTTTTCAAAACAAGTCCAAATGGATTTAGTGTATGCACATTACCAATCAGGTAATACAGAGCAAGCGCTTGCTACAATCGACCGTTTTATTCGCTTAAACCCAAACCACAAAGATTTAGATTACATGTACTACATGCGTGGCTTGGTTAATATTAAGGCGGATAAAAATGCTTTCCAAGAATACTTTGGCGTAGACAGAGCCGACAGAGATGCTAAACGCACCCGTGTTGCTTATACCGACTTATCAACTTTGGTTAAACGTTTTCCAGAAAGTGATTATGCGCCAGAAGCAAAACGTCGTTTAGTTTGGTTATTAAACCGCATGGCACGTTATGAGCTAAAAGTGGCAACTTACTATTACGAACGTGAAGCCTATTTAGCAGCCGCAAATCGCGGTAAATATGTGGTAGAGCACTACTCACAAAGTAGTTATCTTGATGCGGCACTCGCCATGATGGAAAAAAGTTACGAGAAGCTTGGCTTGACTGAACTAAGTCAGCATGCAGAGCAAACGCGTAAATTTAATAGCAGAAATAAATAACACGAAAAAGGCGCTAGTTATAAAATTAGCGCCTTTTTTTACGAGGTTTACTCGACTATATAGCCTCTTCATCCTCTTCTGCAGTACGAATTCGAACCACACGTTCTACGTCAGTGACAAATATTTTACCATCACCAATTTTGCCAGTTTGTGCTGTTTTAACAATAACATCAATAGCACGTTCTACGTCTTCATCACCGAGCACAATATCTAGTTTTACTTTAGGTAAAAAGTCAACCATGTACTCAGCACCACGGTATAGCTCTGTGTGGCCTTTTTGACGCCCAAACCCTTTTACTTCACTTACTGTCATACCCGTAATGCCTACATCAGATAATGCTTCACGCACATCATCGAGCTTAAACGGTTTAATGATTGCTTCTATTTTTTTCATAGTAATTACTTTTGAAAGCTTCAGTTGCCTCGATTTTAGACAATCATGAGGTTCATAGCAAACAAAGAGATTGAATAGCACCGGTGAAAAATAATCATGGTATGATTATTTTAATAAAAATAACTATACTAAAACATCACCGAGTTAATGAGATTTATATGAAAACTAAGCACCGTGGATTTACCTTATTAGAGTTAATGGTCACCGTGGCCATTGTTGGCATTATAGCCACTATTGCGTTGTGGAACAGTAGCGATATGCTGGAAGAAAACCGAGGTGAAAATTTTTTATTAGAACTTAAACGTAATATTAGCTTTGCACGCTCACAAGCGGCTAGTACCGATGAGATCGTAATTGTGTGCGCTGCTCCAGGTACAAAAGTAAAAAGTAGTGATAAAACCCTAACTTGCTCAAGTAAATGGGATGTTGATCAAGTAATTATTACCTTTATAGATGCTAATAATAATGGCCAATATAATAATGAAACAGATAGCTTGATCAGAGTCATGGAGGAAATTAGTCCTAATGATCGCGTTTCATTTACAGATACCCGTATACGATTTAATACCAGCGGACGTATAACTACAAATCCTGGGAACTTCATATTTTGTCCTAACGGCGACAACAAAAACCAAAAAGCGTTAACATTAACGCAATCAGGCACCGCTTTTTATTTAGGGGATACCACAGAGAGCTGTGGTTAAAAGCCATTTCATACTTTGTCGTTTTTTTGATTGTTTACTAAACTAATATAATGGACTGTTCAATGAAAGGCTTCAGGGATGAAGTTAATTATAAGTGTTCACAAAAATGGTGGCGTTACATTATTAGAATTACTAGTAACCATTTCAGTTATAGCGATACTAAGCCAACTTTCTTTATGGTTTTTTCCTGATTTCTTGGCGCTCAATCGCGCAGATAACCAGATTAATCTATTACACAGAAACATTAATTATGCACGTCTTTATGCAATAGAAAATAATAGCTACGTCACTCTATGTGCCTTGAAAAATAATGAGTGTTTAGAAGATGATTGGGACAATCAGGTGTCACTTTTTATTGATAACGACAAGTCAACCTCTTTGGATGATGACGAGCGCCTTATTAGTACCTTTGAACATACCCATCCCTCTGATAGCTTAGAGTATCCTCGGGATGCCATCACTTTTAGACCCGACGGCTCTTTAAACGGCTTTCAAAACGGTACTTTTATCTATTGCCCAAATAACGAAAAAGCAAGCCTTGAGGGGCTTGCTCTGTCAATAAGTCAAACTGGGCGAATACGAATAAAATCTACCAACAAATGCCAAAAATAACTAATGTTATCTACCCCAGCAATAGTTGATGTCGGTATTGCCTTTACTACCCGTTGCTCCTTTTAAGCCAACGTCATTAATGGTTAATGACGTGCAATCAGCATCCCCTTTCACGGCACCAGCAATGGGTTTAGCAGTGATTGTAAATTCATTGCTATTAACCACATTAATTGTTAGCTCAAAATGACCGTTTTCAGTTTTACTTTGAATACCTAAGTCGCTAAACGAAGTTGAATATGCTCGGTTATCCACAAAGTATTGCTCTTGCTTGTTTGCCGCATCTAAAAGCGCAGAAGCGGCTTCTGCGCGTGATGCCCTTTTTATATATTCACTGTAATTAGGCACTGCAATGGCGGCAATGATGCCAACAATCGCAACGGTGATCATTAACTCAATTAATGTAAATCCTTGTTGTGTCTTATTCATATACAGCCCTTAATTGTTGATCTCATCGTTTTCTTCACGCTTATAAATATATGTTTGCTGCGTTTTAAAACCAAAGCCAATGGGTTGTTTATCATTCACTAGCTTAATTTTACCATCTACCACTTTTAAGCCAGGTCCTGTAATTTCTATTGGCTTAAGTGGATTTTCAGCTTGTTCCCCTTTGATCCCAGGGCCAATTAGAAAAAACTGGCTCTCTTCGATAACATCTTCCTCTGGATTATCATCACATTTTCCATCATTGTTAGAATCAGCACAGGAATTAGTCGCACCAAAATAAAGCTGTGGTGTATCTGGCACATCATAACTGGTTGCAAATTTTAGTTGTTCATACACTTTAGTACCGTAATGCAAATGAAAAGCATAAAGTGCGCCGCCACCGCCACTTAAAGAACATTGATTCTCTACAACTTCATCAGATGCTGGCGTGAAAGAGGTAAAATAAGCAACCCCACCAACAACGGTAGCTGCAGCTAATGACTTTTCACCTTTCGCTAGCTCATAACGCCACCCTTTCTTTTTCGCCAGTTCAGCTTCAACAAGGGTGAAACCATCTAAGTCATCTAAAGTATTACCAAAGGGGTCACTATTCATCACCATTAAATCTGCAGGCACAATTGGCGCAGGAGCATTAGTTTTAAATGAACGCGTCAGAGTATTCTCATCACGGATCATAAACAATTGATCTTGCTCGTTTGTATTCGTTGGTTTTGAACGGTTACCGCTGCCAATAACAACTGCATCATAAGGAGTATCTAAACGAGTAATCACTTTATTACCATTAACCGTGGTCTCTGTTACTTTACTAAACAAAGTACGCGCAACCAATGGCTTATAAAAGAAGCGTCTATCTTGAGTATCTTGATTACTACCTAGCTCTGCAAGTTTGAAATGGCTAAACTCACTGCTATCTTCTCCAGGCATATCAATTCGCCAAATATTACCACCGGTATCTGAGGCATAAATTCTATCAATGTAGCCATCATAATCTGAATCAAGCGTAGTTAAATCAGCAGCAATACTGTGTTTACCTTTAAAGCCATTACTGTCTGGGGTTAACGCCCAAACTAAGCTGCCTGTTTTTGCCTCAACAATATAAATACCACGCCCTTTTGAGTCCTCTGCTCTTATTGCCGCATCTTTATTTGTATCGTAACCCGCGCCAAACACAAGCAAAGGCTTATTACCAAAAGCTTTAATATAAGCTATTTGTGGCTTTGACCACGTTTGTGCCAATTCAGTAAAGTCGCCTTTACCCCCTTCAATTGGTTTGCTCCAAAGACGTTTTGGCTGATTAGGATTTGTAATATCTAAACCATAGTAGTTTTTACCACCACGGCGCATTCCTGCAAAAGCCCATACCTCGTCTCCTTTGCTAGCATCTATAATACCGTCATTCAAACCTTCACTATTTAAGCTTTTATTACTAAAGTAGACACTGATAGGGCCATCCATACCATATACTTTACTATCTGCTTGTTTATTTCTAAGTGGTTTAATAATGTCAAACAGTGCTGAAGGTATAAATGCCCAACTTTCACTTACAGTCTCACCGGCATCTTTAAACATATGTAAGAAGCCAGCATTTGTCCCTATGAGGATGCGAATATCATCATTACCATAATCAATTGCAATTGGTTTTGAATGCAAAGGATCACCAAATATATCAGCGCGTTGGTCTTGTGATGAGCCATCTTTGTCCTCATCATCAACATCTACTCCTCTTGCCCAATTAACATCTTGAGTGGATAAGGTCAGCGGGTTATTAACAATGCCACTGAGAATGTCACTAACAGCCGAAGTATCAAAACTAACAATCGAGCCTTGATTCTCCGTAAATAAATTACGAGCAAGTGGATCTATGGTGCTTAAATAATGGTTTACCCCCCCCTGCGCAACCGCGTTACCATCAGCGGGTTGGCCCGCAGGTAACCAAAATGTTTTTGCCTCTTTTGAAATTAAACCGTCACTATTAAGGGCTTGTTTGTTGGTTGCATCGACTATTTGGCTGCCCGATACCTTTAACTTTTTCAGGTTACCACGCCAGCGCGCCCCGGTTTCTGGATAAAACATAGCAAAATAAATAGCATCACGACTTCGAGTTTGATCTACATTGTTACTCGCCACTGACGGCGATGAAAAACTGTCATTTACTTCACGAATACGAGAAATCGTATTTTTAAGTGCATCAGATAGTTGCGCAGCTGTATTCGCATGTAAGTATTGCCCACCACCGTAATCTGCAGTCTCAGTAAGTAAGTTTTTACCTGAGTCACTCATACCCGTACCAAAACCGATAGGAAATACACGTCCTATGTCAAGTACGTTCTTAGTTTTGCTATACAAGTCAACTTTTACATCATCTGTACCGTGAATAATTTTTGCTAGCGCCGCCAAATAGCTGTTACTAACAGCAGGCGGATTACCAGAGAAATAACTATTATGAAGGTTGTATATATCATTATTTCTATTTGAATCGTTGGTTGGATCGCCGTCTGTCATTAAAATAATATTAATACTGTTATCACACCTAAGTGGCTCGCCAGTAACAGGCGCAAAGGGTGATTTATATATCCCTGATGACTCTGCTGTAAAATCTCGTTCATTAGTATTTCCCCCGTAATATACGTTTTGTCCCGTGATATACAGGTAGGCTTCCCAGAGTGTTTCTGTTAATGGAGTTGAACCACTTGCAGGTAACTCTTCTACTTTATTTAGTAAAAATGACTTTTCAGCCCCTACTCTGGCTAAAACATACCCACCATTACTACCATTAAAGCGCATTAAACCAAATTCAATATCATCGTTATCGTTCACTAATTGGGTGATAGCATTTTGCGCAACTCTTAAGCGGCTATCACTACATGTGGGTTCATAATTGTAGTAACTAGTTCTTTTATAACATTGCTCATTTCGTTTATAACTGTCTTTACTTTCAAAGCAATCAACCTCGTAATAACTACTACCGCTTCTTTTATAACAGGCATCACCATCATTTACATCCCATGCCATACTTCCCGATGTATCAAAAATCATGATTACGCGAGGCTTTTCATTGGTTTGTACATTATGATTAACATACAGCTCTATATCTTCAGCGCCTGCTGACATGCTAAGCATTATTCCTATTAAAGAAATGAGTGCTTTATTTAGTATCAGTTTCATTTTAAATCCCCTTGCTTAGGCTAGCCATCTCTTGGGCTACGCCTGTCACAATTGTTAGTTGGTGCTTACTTTTAGAGCCATACTCAATAGTTGTTGAAACTTGTACCATGTTGCATGAGATCCCAGCTGTAAAACTAAAACGACGAGGACATTCTAAATCAAGCACGCCTTTATTTAAGTTAATCATTCTACTTTGCATATCATTATGTTCGGCTATAACCATGCCTTTTTCATTACCAGAGGCCATGGAAGTTACTTCCTCTGGCGTTAAGAAAAATTGATTTGTTGCACCATTGCTCGCTTCATCGGCAATCATGCGCTGCACTTCGCCGATAAGTTCATTTTCGGCAACTTCTCGCTCTTGTGCTGAATTAGTAATTTTAATATCTATACTACTGCTACTCATTAAGGTCACTGCAATACCTGTAACGGCTATGACCATTATTAGTGCAGTGATAAGCACCACACCTTGCTGTTTATTTTTCATCGGGATTAAATACGCCATAAATTTGCTCCCACGTTATTTAAACGGATAGTTGTTGTGAATACAGTACGTCTAAAGTTATCTGAAAAAGTAAGGGTGCGTTTATTAGTATCTTCCCCTAATACATAGGTTTGGTTTTTGAGTGTAATACCTGGATCAGGTTGCAGTGCTCTAATCAATAAAAAAACTTGTACCGTTAAAATACCTTTGCGGTTTTCCCAGTCTGTGGCTGTCATGTTATTAATGCTTTTATAGGTATCCACGCGACTATCGGTGGTGGTATCTAAACCAAACACAAAACGCATATTCTCCACGCCTTCCATTATAGTTTCTGTATTCATAGAACCAGCTACTAAACGTTTTCGCATGAGTGCGGGTACAGTAATACTTTTATTATTGACTGTATAAGTTTGCTCAGCAATATAATAACTATGATGGCTATAAGGCCAAACACTGGCATTAACATTTAAACTATCAGGGTCGATAACACCTCGAACAAAGCGTGCATTTTCTTGCTCAGCAATAAAGTAATTCTCATCACTTTGCGTTTCATTAACACCTGCGGCATCAACTTCTAGTTGGTGACCTTGTAAAAACTTAACCTGTAAAATATCAGTACCCGCTAAAGGGTTATTAACACAATTAAGTTCACTTGAACTTGCCGCTGTTTTTGCATAAAGGGTTTTAAAATTACTGCTGCTGGTTAAATCAGGAAAGCTGCCATTGTTGAGACCTTCAAAGCAATCACCCGTAGGATTTGTTAATGATGATGTATTTATTGCAGTAAACGAATCATCATAAAATGTTCCCCAAAAGCCTACTTGTTCTATATCGCGTTGCATAATATTAATGGCTAATCGACCAGACTCTTGCAGCTCACCTATTGTCATCGTATCGCGGGTCGTCACTTTCATACCAATATAGGTAAACATTACGCCACCCAAAATTAATCCCCCTATAAATAAAGAGATCATCATTTCAATGAGTGTAAAACCGGCTTGCTTCATCTTAGCTCCTAACGTAAATATAGCTAGTAAGTACAACTAAACGGCGCCTTTTATCTGCTACACCACAGCTAATTTTGCCTGTTGCCTCACTCGCCTTAAATTCTTGACGACCCTGCCAAGAAACAATGACCTCAATATTAAACGCCTTACCGCCAGAGCCTGCTACCGACTCTGGATTAATACATACGGTGGCACCATCAAGTGATCCCGTATTTTCGCGGGCACGAATAGCACGCTTCCACTGCTCTATATCTAAACTCGCAATTTGTGCATTACTGCATGAACTTGTAAAACAGGTTGTAGAGGAATTAATACTTGTCTCGCTGGTAAACTCAAGGTCGTATAATGTAGCTAGTTGCGATGTATCGTTAGCCCGAATACGTTGGATAATATCATTACCAAGCGCAACAGCAGCAGCACGTTGCATTGAATCAAAGCTTGCTTGTTTTGCTTTTGCTTGCAGGGCTACAGCCCCCAATAAACCAAAGCTAAGAATAATAAACGCAATCAGGACCTCAATAAGGGTAAAACCTTTTTGCAATTTAAACGTGCTCAAAGACATAGTAAAACCAAATAATAATTATCTGATACTAAGTGTATGCAATAAAAAAATAGATTCAACTAGGACCACGACCAACGGTTAATTATGTTGATAAGCGGTTAATAGGTCGGTGTGCTAAAGTACGCTTTTTACGCTTTTGAGCGCTCGACGACTAACAGCTAAAAAAGGTGAACACCCTTTGAGTTCAATAACATGTTGATGGTTTTTAAGTGTATGGAGTGCCAAAATTTTATTTTTATTCACTAAGGTATTTCGATGAATTCGCAATAAGTGACGAGGATATTGCATTTCAAGTTGCTTTAAACTGTCTTCAATTAGAGCCTCCCCACCATCGAACACAACTTTGGTATACTTTTCCTGTGCATAAAAATAAAAAACATTTTCTATTTTTATACTTCTTACGGTGCCTGCTAATTGATAGGTTATTTTTTCTGTTTGTTGTTGTTGCAGGTGTACTCTGTTTAAACGTCCTAGCTGTTGTAATGCATGTTGCAAACTTTTTTCTGATATAGGTTTTACCAAATATCCGGCTGCATTTAACTGCATCGCATCAAGTGCATGCTCAGGATGAGCAGTTATAAAAATAATCGCCGGAGGTACCGCTAGATCATTGAGTTGATTGGCCACTTCGATGCCATTTAAGCCTGGCATATCAATATCTAAAAACACTAAATCAGGCTGCTGCTTTTTCATTTGTGTTAAAGCGTCATTGCCATTACTAGCCTCTCCTTGCACATGAATGGATGTATGGTTCTCAGCGAGTAAACGCTTCAATCGTGCCCTTGCTAAGGGTTCATCATCTACAATCAATACATTCATAACGTATTCTCTGCTTGTTTTGGGATGACTACTTTGACTCTAAATTGATTATCTTTGTTGGTTATTGTCAGTTGCGCCCGACCTTTATAATAAATACTTAAACGAGAACGAATATTATCAAGAGCCATACCGTTATGCTCTCTAGTATTTTCAGTTTCAGTAGGTACAGGATTAGTTACAATTAAGGTTAAATAATGTGTTGTCACATGCAGTTCAATACTTATAGTAGCACCACTTTGGCTTGGCTCAATGCCATGACATACTGCGTTCTCTACCAAAGGTTGTAATGTTAGATATGGAATATATAGCGCAGGGAGATGTTCTGGTAATAACCACTCAACCTTTAAGCGCTCTGCAAAGCGCCATGATTCAAGCGCAATATACTGTTTAGTTAATGTTATTTCATCACTGAGTAATACACTTTGACCTGAACGCATTGCAGCTTGAGACAGCGCTGCCAGTGCTAAAATTGCATGCTCTGCAGCCTCAACGTCATGATGCGTTAATTCTGCCGCCGTATTCAAGCTATTATATAAAAAGTGGGGTCGGATCCGTGCCTGCAAAGCATCAAGTTCTGCACGAGAAAGTGCTTTGGTTTGCTGCTCTTTTTCAAAATGAATAAGCAAAAATTGTACAAACAGTAAGGTAAGCAAAAATACAATAATGCAATTACGCAGCACAAAAAACGTCAGTTGTTTTTCGTTTTCAATATCAAAAGCAATATGAGAAAACACCAGACTAAATACAGCAGTACTGAGACTATATGAAGCAATAAAAAAACTGATCTGAATAAACTGAGTCTGTTTTGCGAGTAATCGACGACAAAGATATAAAAAAGAGGTACTGACCAGCACAGTTACATGGAGAAACAAACTGATCGCCCCCAAATGCAGCCATATGTCATCGCCAGCATTAGGAGCAAAAGCTAATATAATAGCCACAACCTGTGTTACTACGAGGGATGCAAGCACACCACGCTCATTAAAAAGGGCCGAAAAAAGTAACGCATCTGGTGACAGTTGCTTACCCATTCGACCCTCCTTTTATGATTTATCTCTAAGTTAACGCAGCTCTACTGGTACAGCAAAAACAATGTTTTCTTCTTCACCAGGGTTTTCTGTTACTTGGTTACCACCGAGCTCTTTTAAGCGGGTAATCACTTGCTGCACTAGCACTTCAGGTGCTGAGGCGCCTGCGGTAACCCCCACACTATTGATACCATCAAACCATGACGCTTCAACATTGCTGGCATCGTCAATTAAGTACGCACGCGTGCCCATTTTATCAGCTAGTTCTCGTAAACGATTGGAGTTAGAGCTATTTTTAGCGCCTACAACCAATAGCACATCGACTTTGTCTGCTAAGTCACGTACTGCATCTTGACGGTTTTGAGTTGCATAACAAATATCATCTTTACGCGGACCATCAATAGCAGGAAACTTGCTGCGTAAGGCATCAATCACATCCGCAGTATCATCTACCGATAAGGTTGTTTGGCTGCAATAAAAAAGATTATCTGCGTTCTTAACATCAAGCTTTAACACGTCATCAACGGTTTCAACTAGGTAAATGCCACCTTGTTGATTGTCGTATTGACCCATAGTGCCCTCAACCTCGGGGTGTCCATGGTGACCAATTAAAATGCATTCAATGCCTTTTCTGCTGGCACGGGTAACTTCCATATGCACTTTAGTCACTAACGGGCAGGTTGCATCAAATACTTTAAGCTCACGGCGTTTTGCTTCACTGCGTACAGCCTGTGATACACCATGAGCACTAAATATAACAATACTGTCATCCGGTACCTGATCAAGCTCTTCAACAAACACGGCGCCGCGATTTTTTAAGCCATCAACCACATAACGATTGTGTACCACTTCATGGCGCACATAGATTGGTTTTTCAAAAATATCTAAAGCGCGCTCAACAATGCTAATTGCGCGGTCAACACCGGCGCAAAAGCCTCGTGGATTAGCTAATAATATTTCCATTAACCTTGCACCTCAATAATATCAACTTCAAACGTTAAACGCTGGCCCGCTAATGGGTGATTAAAATCGATAGTAACTGACTCGCCTTGCACTTCACGAACCAAACCCGGAAGCTCGGTGCCATCAGGTTGAGTAAACGCAATAATAGCACCTACTTTAGCCGGCGTTTCTACACCAAACTTACTACGGTCCACATAATAAATATTATCTGGGTTTGGTTGACCAAAGGCATCTTCCGGCTCAAGTTCAAATGTTTTGCTCTCACCGGCCGTTAGGCCAAGTAAACATTTTTCAAAATTAGCGGTTAAGCTGCCATCACCCATAGTGAGCTTAGCCGGCTTGTTATGCACTTTCGTTGAGTCAGCGGCAGAGCCATCTTCTAGTTTAATAGAAAAATGAAAAATAACGTCTGAGTTTTCACCAATTACAGCTTGGCTCATGCTTTGTGCTCCTTTGGATTTTCGCCGGTAAAGGCGTCAAATAGTAATAATGCAGCACCAATACAAATAGCGCAGTCTGCAATATTAAATACGGGAAAATGTGAGTCTTCGTAAAACACATGTAAAAAATCAATAACGTAACCATAAGCAATGCGGTCGTACAAGTTACCAATAGCACCGGCTAAAACTAACGAGTAAGCACCACATAATACTTTATTAGACGCTGGAAGACGTTTTAACCACCACACCAACAAACAACTAATCGCGATTGCTATTGCACTTAAAAACCAACGCTGCCAGCCACCCGCTTCGCTTAAAAAGCTATAGGCTGCACCGTAGTTATGCACATAAGTAATGCTAAAAACAGGCAGTAAATTAATTGACTCACCATACGCCATGGTGTTTACAACCAGTGTTTTACTGGCAAAGTCTATTACAAGCAGTAATAGACTCAACCAAAGCCACACTAAACCACTTTTTTGGGTTAGTTTGCTCACTAAAAACAACTCCTAAGCGAATTGACGCTTTTCACCTTCACCGTCAACGTTACTTACACAACGACCACAAATTTCGGGATGAGCAGGCTCAACACCTACATCTTCACTGTAATGCCAACAACGCTCACACTTTTTAGCATCTGTTGCTGATACGCTAATGTATAAACCATCAATTTCAGTAGTTTGTGAATCTGCAGGTTGACTATCTACCTCGGTAACGTTAACCGCAGAGGTTAACAACACAAAACGTAGCTCATCGCCTAACGCCGCAAGTTTTGCTGCAAGCTCTTTGCTGGCAAACAGGTTTACGGTTGCTTGTAATGTTGCGCCAATCACTTCTTCTTTACGTGCAGCTTCTAACAGACGGTTCACTTCGTCACGCACATTTAAAATAGCTTGCCAGTCTTCATTACTAAACTTGGTCGTTGTTGGTGCTTGTAATCCCTCATACCATGTTGAAGTAAACACGTAGTCACTGCGCTCACCAGGAAGTGCTTCCCAAATTTCTTGCGCTGTAAAGCTCATGATTGGTGCCATCCAACGCGTCATTGCTTCAGCAATATGATAAAGCGCTGTTTGACAAGAACGACGTGCATGGCTGTCGCTTTTTGCCGTGTACTGACGGTCTTTTATAACGTCTAAGTAGAACGAACCAAGCTCACCGGTACAGAAGTTCATTAGCTTTTGCGTTACTAATAGCATTTGGTAGCTATCGTAAGCCGCTAAAATATCATCTTGCAACTGTGCTGCGCGCCCTACAATCCACTTATCAAGTTCAACCATATCATCAACAGCAACTTGATCCGTTTTTGGATCAAAACCACTTAGGTTAGCAAGTAAGTAACGGCTGGTGTTACGAATACGACGGTAACGATCTGCCGAACGTTTGAATATTTCATCGGATACAGTCATTTCTGCCGTGTAATCAGTTGATGCTACCCATAAACGTAAAATATCAGCGCCCAGTTTATTCATCACATTTTGTGGCGAAATAACATTGCCTAATGACTTAGACATTTTGCGGCCGTTTTCATCAACCGTAAAGCCATGCGTAAGCACTTGCTTGTATGGTGCATGGCCATTAATTGCCACTGAGGTCATCATTGATGACATAAACCAACCACGGTGTTGATCAGAACCTTCAAGGTATAAATCTGCAGGACCAACTAAATCTTCACGCGCATCAACAACACAGGCATGAGTCACACCTGAGTCAAACCACACATCTAGCGTGTCTTGTACTTTCATGTACTGTTTAGCGTCTTCTTCACCTAGCAAAGTAGCAGGCTCTAGGTCATACCATGCTTGAATACCTGATTTTTCCACAAGTACTGCAGCTTGTTCAATCAGCTCTTGAGTATTTGGGTGTAATGCACCCGTGTCTTTATCAACAAACAATGCAATAGGTACACCCCACGTACGTTGACGCGAAATACACCAATCAGGGCGGCCTTCAACCATGTTGGCAATACGGCTTTCGCCCCATTCAGGTAACCATTGAGTATTTTTAATTTCAGCCAGTGAATCTTTGCGTAAGTTAGCCTGATCCATGCTAACAAACCATTGTGGTGTGGCACGGAAGATAATAGGCGTTTTATGGCGCCAACAATGTGGGTAGCTGTGAGTTAATGCATGATGATGCATTAAAGCATTATTTTCTTTTAATACCTCAATTACACTCGCATTGGCTTTAAACACATGTTGACCGGCAAATAATTCAGTGTCAGGTAAGTACACTCCGTTTGCGCCAACTGGGTTAGCCACTTCAAGATTATACTCAAGGCCTGCCACGAAATCTTCTTGACCATGACCAGGTGCAGTATGTACAACACCCGTACCAGAATCTGTGGTTACGTGTTCAGCTACAATAACCGGTACGTTAAAGTCGTAAAATGGGTGTGCAACGTTTAAGTTTTCAAGTGCTGCACCTTTAACATAGCCAAGGATATGGAAGTGGTTAAAGCCAAAACGATCCATCGCATCTTTAACAAGCTCAGAACCTAAAATCAGACGCTGCTGAGCACCTTCATCGTCTACTTGTACTAGCGCGTATTCTAAATCAGCATGCACAGCAACCGCACGGTTAGCTGGCAAAGTCCACGGTGTCGTAGTCCAAATAACAGTCCCTACACTGCCAGTGCCTTGATGGCCATCAGCCAAGTTAAACGCATTTACTACTGCGTCTTGATCAGCAAAAGTAAAACGTACATCGATAGCTGGCGATTGTTTATCTTGGTATTCAACTTCTGCTTCTGCTAATGCAGAGCCACAATCTGTACACCAATGCACAGGTTTTGCGCCTTTATGTAGATGGCCATTTTTTATAATGCGACCTAGTACACGAATTGCATTGGCTTCAAAGTCAAAGTTCATGGTTAAGTAAGGCTTATCCCAATCACCAAAAACGCCTAAACGTTTAAAGTCTACTTTTTGGCCTTCCACTTGCTTTTTAGCATAGGCACGACATTTTTCGCGAAATTCTGCAGCAGTTACCTTAACACCGGGTTTACCGACTTTTTTCTCAACCATTAACTCGATCGGTAAACCATGGCAGTCCCAACCCGGTACGTATGGCGCATCGAAGTCTGATAAGGTTTTAGACTTAACAATAATATCTTTTAATATTTTATTTACTGAATGGCCTAAATGGATATCGCCGTTTGCATACGGAGGGCCGTCATGCAAAATGAAAGTTTTTTTACCTTTCTTTGCGCTGCGAATTTGACCATACAGGTCGTCTTCATACCATGCTTTAAGCATTTTTGGTTCACGTTGTGCCAAATTGCCACGCATTGGAAACATTGTTTCCGGTAAATTCAAAGTATGTTTGTAGTCGCTCATTAATCCTACTTTCCGTTTCTATCGGCTACCTAATTTAAACCAAAACACTGCTTAGCGGCGGCAACATCGGTTGCTATTTGTGCCGTCAGTTGTGTTAATGTCTCGAATTTTTTCTCATTGCGGAGTTTTTCAATTAACTCCACATGCATAAATTGTCCATAAATATCTTGTGCAAAATCAAAAAGGTGAACTTCTAATAAAGCACGAGTTCCATTAAACGTGGGTTTGTTTCCAATGTTAGCCACCCCAAAAACGTGTTTTCCTGCGATCATTACTTGAACCGCAAATACGCCATTAACCGGACAAACTTGACGCTTTAGGGCAATATTTGCCGTTCTAAAACCTAGTTCTCGGCCTTTTTTCCAGCCGTGAATAACCCGCCCAGATATCGCATAATTATGCCCAAGCATGACTTTTGCACTAACCAAGTCACCCTCAGCAAGCGCTTCTCGTATCAAAGTACTGCTTACTCTAGCATTTAATTGCCTAAAGCTGGCAGTGCTTTTAACACTCATTCCCGCTTGGGTGCCCATAGTTGCCAATAGACTAAAGTTACCTTGGCGCTGTTTACCAAACCTAAAATCATCACCAACCGTTAATGCTTTAACGCCCAGCTTTTTAATTAAAATATCGCTCACAAACTGCTCTGCATGCATATTTGCAAACGCTTGATTAAAGCTAATACAAATAACGCGCTCAATCCCCAAGTTACTCAATAGACGAAGTTTATCACGCAGTCGAGTAAGCCTAGCCGGGGCATTGTTTTTTGCAAAAAACTCTTGTGGCTGAGGCTCAAATAACATTACAGTGCTGGGTAAATTATTTTCTTTGGCATCCGCTAACAGCCCTTTTAATACGGCAGCATGACCCAAATGAACACCATCAAAATTACCAATGGTTAGCACACAACCAAAGTGTTGTGGGCGTATATTGTGTATACCTCTAATTAACTCCATGCCACCTAATGCCTTTTTCAGCGAGCGATAAAATGCGACCTTGGGCCGCAGAGTGTCCGATTATAATCTTTTTTTTAATTTGATTCAGTAATTGCTACACTTTTTATCGTATTTAGTCTAACGCCCATCAAAAACAACATAAAAAAGTAACTAACAACCGCAATAATTAATAACACAACCAACAACATAACTTGTTCACTAAAGTGCCAGCTAGGCCAATCATAGTGTCTACTGGTAAACCACACTAGTGCGCCCATCGTCACACTCGCCAGCAAACACTTCAAAGTGAAGTAGCCACTCATGCTGGAGAACTGGTAAACATTCTCTTTTTTAAGCTGTCGGTACAGTAAGTAGGCATTACAACTAGCCGACATAGAGGTTGCCAGGGCTAAGCCTAAATAGCCAATAAAGGGCGCCAGCATAATATTAAACACCATGTTAAGCACCAAAGTGACAATACCAATGCGCACCGGTGTTTTCGTATCTTGGCGAGAATAAAACCCAGGCGCCAACACTTTAATTAACATAAAGCTGACTAATCCCACCGAGTAGGCAACCACCCCTGAGCTCACAGCCTTAACGTGATCAATACCAGCCTCTTTAAACGCGCCGTGATCAAACAGCACAGTAATAATCAGCGGGCTTATAATCATCAACCCTATCATGGCCGGGAGCCCTAAAAAAATCACAAATCGCACTCCCCAATCTAGGGTATGTTGAAAGTCGCTACTTTTTTTACTGCTGTGTAATTTTGATAGCGCAGGTAAAATAACCGTCGCAATACCAATACCAAATAAACCAAGTGGGAATTCAATCAGTCTATCTGAGTAATACAGCCAAGCGATAGAGCCTGTCATCAATAATGAAGCTATTACCGTATCGAGTAATAAGTTAATTTGACTAATTGATACACCAAATAACGCTGGGAGCATTAATTTACGCACTTTTTTAACATTTTCGTCTTGCCAACCCCATCGCGGGCGGGCCAACATTTTTGCTTTATATAAAAACGGCAGTTGAAATAATAGCTGTACCACGCCCCCTAAAAATACGCCTATTGCTAATGCATATGCACCAACAGAAAATTGGTCATGCAATAAAATGGCACAACCAATAATAGAAACATTAAGTAATACAGGAGTAAATGCGGCAACTGCAAAACGGTTGTACACATTCATTACAGCGCCACTAAGCGCCACTAAGCTTACAAAAAATAAATAAGGAAAGGTCAGCTTTAACAGTGAACTAGCAAGCTCAAACTTTTCTGCGTCAGGGCCACCTTGCCACCAATCAATAAACCAACCAGTACCAAATAAAGCGGCGATAACGGGGGATGCCACAACACCAAAAAGCGTAACGAGTAGTAAAATTGTGCCGAGTGTACCTGCCGCCTGCGCAACAAATATTCTGACTTTATCATCGCCTTGTTGTTCTTTGATTTCACTTAATACAGGTACAAACGCCTGTGCAAAAGCCCCTTCAGCAAATAAACGGCGTAAAAAATTAGGAATACGGTTTGCAAATAAAAACACATCGGCAGCAGCCCCTGCCCCCAACAAGTTAGCAACAACAGCATCACGCACTAGCCCTAAAATACGCGAGATCATTGTCATTGCACTTACAATCATCCCGGAACGAAACAAACCTTTTGACACTATAAATCCATATTAAAAATCAGCAATTAAGTTAATTATGCCATAGTCTTTTTTATAAATCGCTTTAAAGCACTAGGCTCGAACCCCTTGCTTTGTTACAATAGCGCCATTAACTGCTAAAGCGGCAAATTGATGTTCGTTATAAGGAGCAGTTTTTCTTGGATTGTTAAAATTAAATTGACATTCATGATAAAAACAGGCATATTCCACGGCCTTTAATTTAAGCTTTATTTAAGATTGTTAGGAGCAAACCTTGGCTAACATCAAGTCTGCAAAAAAACGCGCTATCACAAGCGAAAAAAACCGTCAGCACAACGCAAGCCGTCGTTCAATGATGCGTACTTACTTCAAAAAAGTAATCGTAGCTATTGAAGCTGGCGATAAAGAAGCTGCACAGCAAGCTTTTTCTGTTGCTACACCTATCCTAGACCGTTACGCAACTAAGGGTCTAATCCACAAAAACAAAGCTGCTCGTCATAAGAGCCGTTTAGCTGCTAAAATTAAAGCGCTATAATTTGTTTTTGCAAGATTAAAAAAACCGGCTTTTGCCGGTTTTTTTTTGCCCAAAATAAATACGCTTTTTAAACGTTATCGAGCTCTGGATAAAACTTTTTCAGCATCGCCGCAATTTTCTTCGGAGAAAATGGCTTAACCACAAATCCTTTTGCCCCTCTATCTATTGCATCCTTCACATTTTCAACGCCTGAATGCGCCGACACCATCACCACGTTTGTCTCTGGTGATAACTCATTTATCTGCGCAATAAGCTCTTTACCATCGCCGTCAGGTAGCTCTATATCTAAAAATATAATGTTAAAGTTTGCTGCACGGCATTCACTTATGCACTGCGCGGCCGTAGACGCTTCTTTTACATTCTCTATCCCTAAATGCATCAATGTTTGACTTAGAAAGCTACGCACCGTGCTAACATCATCAACTATTAAAATAGATAGCTGCGTATTCATATATAATCCTTATAGGCTAAAAGCCGTGTCTGCGAAATTGGTGATTTGCTTAAAATACAAATATTTACTTTATTATAGAGAGCTAAGCCAAAAAGGCCAGATTTGCTTTATGTCGAAAAATACAAAAAAGAGTCGTCGCAAAAAAAATAAAGCGGCCTATGTTAAACCAATACCTAGTAACAAGCCTGCAAACCTTGGCTCACAATCAAACCCGCGCGCAGTAAGTGTAAAACGTGGCGCCAAACTAACCGCATTTTTTATTTTCACGATATTATTACTTATATTTGTTTTAGCGCCAAAGCCTAGTTTACTCACCTATAAAAAATCAGCCATGGTTAGCAAAAGTATTTATTGGCCAGGGCTATTTGCCAATAAACCAAAGCTACTGGATTCAACGCTGCACCCTAGACTAGATAAGCATCGCAGAACACTATACCTCTGTGTAGATCTTCAGCAACCACAAAGCTGCCAAAAATATCATGTTATTGCTGAAGAGGGATTATTTTCGGTATTAATGACCTACCTTTAGCATTAAAAAAACTAATCTGAAAATTTAAAATTACTTGGTTGAAAGCTGTGCAAAAGATCAACATAATGGCGCTCCTTTTTTCAACAACTGAACTATTGAAACGACCATGCTAAACGAGCTAGATTGGCTTTTAAATACATTACTACTTGCACTAGGTTTAGGTGCATTCTTTATCAACCAACTGACACTGCTTCGCGTTGCTGCGATTAGTGCGTGTGGTTTGTTATTCCTATCATTTAGCTTAGATCTTATGTCGTCGAGTATTATTTCAAATATGAGTTTAGTGTTGATCAACACATTTTACTTGTTCAAAGTTTATACGTTTGGGCAATTTAGCGTATCTCAGCATTAATTACTTCCCCTTAGAATATTTTATAGCCCAGTTTTTCTGGGCTTTTTTTTGCTGCAGCTTTAAAGATCTTGGGTCTTAGTTTGAACTAAGTTAAAATTTATCTCGTAATAGGGTCTGTTGACCTTTCAAGGTTAAATTTGCAGCAGTCTGTTTGGTATTTAGGCAAGGCAGAGCCTATGTGGTGTGGTTATTCCCCATAGATAGGTGATAACGCAGCATCAATGCCAAACAGGCGCTGCCCTTTGGGTTCTACCTAGGGGCGATTTACTCTTTGTTGCTCGGTTTTTACTTAGCCCACTAGGTTACAAACCTCGCGCCGCGATTAAACCGCCCCTAGCTTGAACAAATTTTAATCCGCAAAGGTCAACAGACCCTTGCCTAATTTGAGATAAGCCCATGCCATTGTCAGATTTCGATTTATTCTTATCTTCTATAGAAGATGTTACCCCCATAACGCATGACACTGTGACCTTACCACCTAAAAACCATAAAGCGGTCATCGCCCAGCAAGAAAAAAATAAAGCAGCACAATCAGATTTAGTCTCTGAACAGTTCAATCCGTTGGATGAACCACTTGAATTACTCGATCCACTTGCCATATTAAGCTTTAAAAAAGAGGGCGTACAAAGCGCGGTTTTTAAAAATGTAAGATTAGCGAAATATCAGCTTGATGCGACGCTTGATTTACATGGGCAACTTTTAAAAAATGCACACGCATCATTATTAGCCTTTGTTCAAGACTGCCATCAGCGAAATATAAGAATGGTACTCGTTCGCCATGGCATAGGTATTAAAAATAAAACCAAGCCAGGGATATTAAAAAGTTACGTAAATCAGTGGTTACAAACAATTCCATGCGTTTTAGCGTTTCATACTGCACTTAGGCAGCATGGAGGAAGTGGTGCGACGTATGTTTTATTGAAGAAAAGTGATGATAAAAAGCATCAAAACAGAGAAATACACAGCAAGCGTAGCTAAATCTTGCTGTGAAAATAAGGGTCAGATCAGCAGCGCTGCCGCATTGGCTTGATTAAACCAGGCAGATATTCCTAATATAATGATAGATACAACCACGATGCTAATTTTTGCGCCCCCTTGATTGGGTTTCATAATTCATCCTATTTTTTTATTATTGTTAGAACTGTTTTTAACAATAATAAAAATTACAAATGTTAACAAGCTGTTTCTGTTAAAAATTAAACAAATTTTAATCCTTGAAGGCCAACAACTGCCAATTAATAACCTTGCTGCTTATCAATGCAATTTATTAATGGCTGTTTCGCTTTTAAACGCAAAATGTTTTCTGCTATTTGTTCAATAACACTATCCAGATCTGACAACGCAGCACAGTGCGGTGTTAAAGTAATACCTGGATGCAACCAATAAGGGTGTTCGCTTGGCAGTGGTTCACTGGCAAACACATCAAGCGTTGCTGCGCGTATACGTGTATTGTTAAGTGCATCAAGTAAATCAGCTTCTACTATATGCCCACCTCTGGCCACATTAATCACCACAGCATGTTCAGGCAGTTGCTCAAGTAACTGTTTATTAATAATGCCTTGGGTACTGCTGGTAAGCGGTAATAAACATACTAAATAATCGGTTTGCGCAAGCATCTGTGTTAAGCCGTCATCACCATGATAGAGTGTCGCAATGTTTGATGTTTTAGGGCTTCGGCTCCAAGCATTTACGTTAAAACCGTTATTAACCAGCCTATGTGCACATGCTTGACCTAGTTCGCCAAACCCTAAAATGCTTACTTGATTATGTTTATGCGCTCTTTTAGGTTTCCATATACTTTGCTGTTGCTTTATTGCATATTCTTTTAATCGCAATTTTTGTGCTAATACATGGGTAAGTACGTATTCAGCCATATCGTTGGCTAACTGTTTATCAACAATACGCACGACCTCTACATCCGCAGGTAATAAACTTAAATCAATGCTATCAACGCCTGCGCCAAATGATGACACAGCCTTTAGGTTTGGTAACGTGGGCCACAGTGATACAGGCGCATTCCACGCTAAAACGAACTCTACACTCTCTAAATTTTGGCAATCATTAAGTTCTTCAATTCGAATACTAGGCAATCGTGATTTCATTTTTGCTATTAATTTTGTGTTGTCTCGGCCTGTTATAGCCACCAAAACTGACATGATGATTCCTTAAAAAGTAACCCTAAATAATAGTACTGGTATGGTTCAATTCAATAGTATGTAAACGGTTTTAAAAAGTCACACAACTGACCGCGTATTGTCATATCCGCACTCTAAGCTAAACATATTGGCTTTAGCCTAGTATAAAAAAGAGGTGCGTATGATCAGTGTAGATAAAGTAATTGCGACTAACTTACCGCAGTTAACTAACTCATTTAAAATAAAAAAACTGGTAAAAAAGAGCCTTAGCTACTTATTACATGAACAAGAGTTTACAAACTTTGCAACAACTTATCCCCATCTTCAAGGAATAGAATTTGTCGAGCAAGTACTTGATGAACTTGATTTTGACACTCGCTATAAAGCTAAGCAAATAGAAAATATTCCCAGTGAAGGGAAAATTGTCATTATTGCTAATCATCCAATTGGATCCTTAGATGCGCTTGCATTAATTAATGTGTTATCGACGGTGCGTGCCGATTTAAAAGTCGTGGCTAACCGAATGCTAATGACCGTTGATGCAATGCATTCATTATTACTACCCGTTGATAATTTGTCGGGGCAAAGTAAAAAACAAGAGCTTAGTAATATCCACCAGCATTTAAAAAATGAAGGAGCATTACTTATTTTCCCTGCGGGTGAAGTTTCTCGACTTCGACCAACAGGGATCAAAGACTGTAAATGGAACAGCGGGTTTTTACGTATCGCTAAAAAAGCCAATAGCCCAATTTTACCCATACATATAAAAGCCAGAAACAGCCCGCTTTTTTACGGTGCCTCTATGCTATATAAACCGCTTGCCAGTTTATTACTAGTCAAAGAAATGTTTAAACAGCGCCAAAAATCGCTCGAATTTGAAATAGGCGCCTCCATTGCTCCTGAATCTTATTTAATACCCGATTTAAAAGACAAGGAAGTGGTCGAGCTTATACGAAAACAGCTGTACCGTTTAACCACTAAAAAAACACTGCCACTAAAAACTCATGCCCCTATTGCCTCACCAGAGTGTAAAAAAGAATTAAAAAAAGCCATCGAAAGCTGTGAACATTTAGGTAAAACCAGTGATGGCATGGTTATTTATTTATACCAATACCAAGGCAGCTCACCGTTATTTCGTGAACTTGGCCGCTTACGGGAAATTGCCTTTCGTGCAGTAGGTGAAGGCAGTGGCAATCGCCGTGATATAGACAAATACGACATGCATTATCAACACTTAGTCTTATGGGATGCACAATCACTCGAACTAGTTGGCGCTTACAGATTAGCCTGCGCGCAGGATGTGATTGAACAGCACTCTCAACGTGGGCTTTATACCGATAGCTTATTTAATTATACCCAAGAGATGACGCCATACTTCAAGCAAGGCATAGAATTAGGCCGTAGTTTTGTACAACCCAAATACTGGGGAAGAAAAAGCCTCGACTATTTATGGTATGGCATTGGTGCCTTTATTAACCGCTACCCTCAGTATCGTTACTTATTTGGTGCCGTGAGTGTGTCAAACGCACTGCCAGAGCAAGCAAAATCCTTACTGGTACATTATTATCAGCACTATTATGGCTCTGAAAAGTCACTCGCAACGCCTAACAATGCTTTTCGTCATACCCGTGAGCAGCAGATTCAATGCACTAATTTGTTTATGGGTAACAACATCAAAGAAGACTTTGTAGAACTTAAACACATACTGGCTAATATGGGCACCCATGTACCCACACTATTTAAACAATACACCGAGCTATGTGAGCCAAATGGGGTAACGTTTTTAAGTTTTAGTATTGATCCGCAATTTAATAATTGTATTGATGGATTGGTATTGGTCGACCTTGAGAAAGTAAAACCGAGTAAAGCAAAACGCTATTTGGGAGCGCAAGACACCGCCTCAATAAACTGAGTTTTGCCGTTAAAATATTAACTTAAGCGCCTAAGCTTGGGCGCTTAAACTTAAATACTTAAACTTAGGCAATTTCATATTTATCAAATCCCCTGATTATTAGACTGGCTAAATATATGTACTAATAGTTGGGTGTATATTTTCTCTATTTGTAACAAGTCGCTAATGGGCACATGTTCATTAACTTGATGAATGGTCTGGTTTAAAACCCCGCACTCTATCACTTGCGTGTTTTTACTTGCAAAAAACCGCCCATCTGAAGTCCCGCCGCTGGTACTAAGTACTGGATAGCTTCCGGTCACGTTAAATATTGCCTGCTCTAGCTGGGCGAGTAAGCAGCGCTCTGCCCTATGGCTTGTATAATAAGGTTCACATGGACGCTCCCATTGCACCGTTAAATATTCGTTTAAATCATTCAGTGCAGTAAGTACCAGCTGTTTCACATCTGTACTTTTATACCCATGGCTGTAGCGAATATTAAACGTAATATCACATTGAGCAGGCACTAAATTATCAAGCACGTTATCAATATTAATACCGGTAACTTGCAAGCTTGTTTTTGAGCTTGGCTCATCTAAAAGCCAATCAATTTGGGTTAATCTATTCATTACTTCAGCGCTGATATGCGCAGCATTGATGGTATTTTCAGGATAGGCCACGTGTCCTGCTTTTCCTTGAATGGTTAAACGCGCTGACAGCGCGCCACGTCGGCCATTTTTTATGGTGTCGCCCACTTGCAAGTGACTTGTTGGCTCACCAACAATACAGCCATCAAGCACAACACCTTGTTGTGCTAGGCGTTTCGCAATCAACACTGAGCCATGCTCTGCTTCACCTTCTTCATCAGAGGTGATCAACCAATACAAGGAGCCCTGCTTTTGCTGCGCACTATGTATTAGCGACTGCGTTGCACTGAGCATGGCTGCAATGCCCCCTTTCATATCAGCTGCACCACGCCCATAAATCGCATCATTAATTATTTTTCCGTCAAACGGATCAGCTAACCAGCCACCTTGCGCAGCAGGGACCACATCAATATGACCAGAAAATGCCACCACAGGACCTGCTCCAAAAGATATTTTAGCAATTAAATTAGTGACATTATGGGCACTAAACTGCTCAATGCTAAAACCTAAATCAGTTAGCTGATGTGCCAGCCACTCAATACCACCTGCCGAATTAGGCGTAATTGACTTAAATCGGATCAGCGTTTGTAAGTGACTGAGCGTTTTTAACTGTGGAATAGTTAAGTACGGCGCGGGTACTTTTTTGTTGATAGCTTTTGTCATAATAAACACACCTCGTTTTAGCAGTGTATTTATTACAACGACTTTTTATGACCGCATTATGAAAATACAGGCTAACGTGTGCCCTCTTCTATTAATGTTTCTCGTGTCACCTGCACAATGTGTTTATCTTCTTTGGTTAATCTGGTTTTTTTCCATGCGCCACGCATAAACCAAGCGAACGCTATCAGTGCGATGGTTATGTTCGTAATTGCAAACGAATACCATATTCCCTGATCGCCAAGCAAAGTGTGATTAGAAAGAATATAAGCGGCAGGAAACTGCACCACGCATTGTGATAATAACGCGATAACCATGGCATTAAGCATATTCCCAGAGGCACGAAAAGCAGCAACAATACAAAGCTGTACACCAATTCCCCCCCAGCTTAAACACATCACTTGAACAAACTGCGCGCCTTTATTTATTACACTGTTATCTTCGGGAATAAAAAATGCCACCAGCGTATCAGCATACAAGTAAGCAATGCCCCCAACAAAAGAAAGGCCTATTAATCCCCACATACTGGCAAGCTTCGTTATTTGCTCAGCCCGTTTAATATTTCCGGCGCCCATATTTTGCCCCACCAAGGTTGATACCGCCATTGATAAACCCATGGCAGGGATCATCACCATTTGCAAAATATTAGAGCCCACGCCATAAGCCGCAATAGTAACGGTTCCAAAGCTTGCCACTAAAAATGACATGATGATCAAGCCAAAAGCACGTGTTGATAATTCAATAGAGCCAGGCGCTCCTAAGAAAAAAGCCCGTTTCATATATTGCCAATCGGGATAGAAACTTTTTAGCTGTAATTGAATCCCATGGCGACCGCGTAAAAATATAATAATGCCCGCAAGCGCCGCTAAACTTTGTGTAACTAAAGTCGCTAGCGCAGCGCCCATAACGCCAAGCCCTTCAAAACGGCCATAACCAAAAATAAATAGCGGATCGAGAATAAAATTAAGTAACACGGTGGTGCTAACTATGATTAAAGGTACTTTAGTTTGCCCAATGCCCCGCATTAGTGATTGAAACATAGCGTAAATAAACACAAAAATAACGCCAATAAAGGACACATGCATAAACTTAAGCGCATCACTGTAAACCGCCTGCTCAACGCCTAGCAGTTTTAAAAAGTATGGGGAAAGTACATAACCAAGTAGCCCTAACACTAAGGCGGTAAATGCAACCATTAACACCGTTTGCGCTGCAACATGGTTCACTTTATCTTGCTGACCTGCGCCCATGTATTGCGCCGATAAAATAGCACCGGCCATTGCAAGCCCAGAGCCTATAGCAATGACTAAAAAAGTGATCGGGGTACTAATAGACACTGCAGCGACTTGGGTTGCTCCTAATCGCCCAACCCAAAATGCATCCGTAAGCTGATAAGCCGACTGCAATATATTAATGAGGATAATAGGAATACCTAATTTCAACAGCGCTTTAGCAATGGAGCCTTGAAGAAATAGTTGACCAGAGGGATTCATGAGGTCGCTTACTTTTATTAAACCGTGAACATAGCCTTAGTTTAACAAAACTAGCTGATTATATTATGAATACTTCGTTTGCGGCTTGTATTTAAGTGATCAGTCAATAATTTTTAAGCACTAATTAAGTAAAAGTTTAATCTAAATCAATAAATAGAGGCTCTTTACTCATCCGCTTTTGAAACTTTGATCTAGAACAGGTTTTTATTTTTAACCTCGAGCAATAATAGCCTCAATCAACAAATAGTCACACAGTAGTTCACGGAGAACAACATGAAAACTAAACTAAGCATTGCAATACTTACTTCTTTACTGGCTCTTTCTCCTGCAGCACACGCTAACTTTAGTGTTAATGTTGGCGCAATTAATGTTAATCCAGATAACGATGGTTCAAAAATTAACGAAGCACCCACTCTAGGCTTAAAAGGCGACTCAGATACTCAGTTAGGTATTACTGTAGATTACGCATTTAACGACCAATGGGTATTAGAGCTTATTGCAGCAACGCCGTTTTCTCATGATGTAGAAGGTACTGGTGGTTTAGCTGGTAATAAAATTGCTGATATTAAACATTTACCACCATCACTGGTTGCACAGTACCACTTTTTAGATAGCAGCTATGCACTTCGTCCGTTTGTAGGTGTGGGAATTAACTATACGACCTTCTTTGACGAACAGCCTTCTGCAGCACTTAAAGCAACGTTAGGAACTAACGATGTAGAAGTAAAACTAGATGATTCATTTGGTTTTGTTGCTCAAGTAGGTGCTAACTACAAGATTGATGAAAAATGGGGCCTACACGCTATGGTATCTATCATGGATATTGATACTGATGCGACTGTTTATGCTAATGGCGCAAAAGCATTAACATCAACCGTGTCACTTGACCCTGTTGTTGCCATGTTTGGTCTTAAATACTCGTTTTAATAACGTTTATGTGTGTGTTAAAAAGGCCGTTAGGCCTTTTTTTTTGCCTGTGTTTAGCGAGGTAAGTTATTTACTTTTTTTTGCTCAAGCATTTCTTTCCAGTGAATTATTTCAGCCGGTAAAATGGGTGCAACCCCGTCAAAGCCTGCAACCTCGAGCATATGCTCAACACTGACCACCCCTTTCTTACTTTTAAACACGCCGCGCACATAAGCAATGGCATGTAAGCCACGCTCTGAATGAAACTTTTGTTCAATGTAAAAGTATTTATGATCCCAGCCAACCAAACGCGTACTAATGGTAAAACGTTGCATTGGCTTAATATCGCGGATGTAGGTAATGGCTGTCGCATTAACAATAGGGAACCAACGACGTTTCATTATTTGCTTAAGCAAACCAACCCGTTCAGTCATCCAGGTACGCGACAAGTCCATCATCGCTAAATAGCGCGAATTGGTTAAATGCAAATTAATATCGCAGTCACTTGGTAATGCTTTGTAGTCTATATCAACCGTATCTAACAACGATTGATAGTCACGATTACGTTTAATTTTAAAAAATAACAGCAGCAGTCTAAAATATAAGTTCACAGTAGAGGTCTTACCAGTTGAGTTTTTATCAGTGTATCATAGCGATTGACTCCTTTGGTTGTTTTTAAACCAAGGAATCAATCACTAAATGAGGATGTTTGGGTATCTATTTTTAAACTTTAACCGTTTTGCGGTTAATGCCGTAATCACGCAATTTATTAGCCACAGCAGTATGACTTAGTCCCAAGCGTTTAGCTAACTGACGAGAGCTAGGATAGGCAGGATAAAGCTTACGCAGTAAGGTGGCTTCAAAACGCTTAACCGCTTGATCAAGCGAGCCCTCAAAATCAGACTCTAAATAGCCTAAATCATGGGTAAACGTAGGTAACTGTAAATGTTCAACGCGCAGTTCACTGTCTTCTAACAACGATACCGCACGGTAAATCGCGTTTTCTAATTGGCGTACATTGCCAGGCCATGGGTAATCTTGTAAAAACGTTAAACATTCTTCAGATAACTCGGGGACTGTATGGCCATTTTGCTGCGCATATTTTTGAATAAAGTGTTCAGCAAGTGGCCCAACATCCGCTTTACGATCTCTAAGCGGCGCAATTTCCAGTGTTAATACATTAATTCGGTAGTATAAATCTTCTCTAAATACGCCCTCTTGAACCATTGCTGGTAAATCTTTTTGCGTGGCAGCAATAATACGCACGTTCACTTTAACTTCGTTTTCGTCGCCAACTTTTCTAAATGTACCGTCTTGTAAAAAACGTAGCAATTTAGTTTGTAGCTGCGTCGACATTTCACCTACTTCATCTAAAAATACCGTTCCACCATCCGCTTGTTCGAGTACACCACGTTTAGGCGCTGCGTTTTCTTCATACCCGGCATAACCGAATAGTTCGGACTCAGCAACATCATCTGGTAACGAGGCACACGATAAAGCAATAAATGGTTTTACTGAGCGGTTAGATGCATAGTGACAAGCTCGTGCTAGCAACTCTTTACCCGTCCCCGTTTCACCCGTAATAAGAATGGGAGCTTCAAGTTGCGCCATTTTTCGCGCTTCGCGAACCACACGGCGCATCGCCGTGCTAAAGTTATGAATAGTCGCGAAGCTTTCTTGGCCATAACGCCTAAAAGCACTCACTTGCTGACCTAAACGGCTTTGCGATTTTATATTAATTACCGCACCCGCTAATACATCGCCTTCGCTGCCTTGAGGGACCGCAATAGGCAGAATATCAGCAATAAAATCTTCACCAGCTACTTCAACACGCGTGGTTTGCCCCAGTACTTCTTTGCCCTCTAACCAACGGGTAAAGTTAAAGCCTTTGAGCAAATTATTAATATTAGCACCGGTGACTTCTTTTTCTGTGAGTTGTAAATCTTTGCAGGCTGCGTCGTTACACAGGCGTACCCACCCTTTAGCATCAATAGATATAACGCCATCAGGAAGTGCTCTTAATAAGGTGTTAAGTTCATTATGCTCACGTTCAGACGGTAAAAACGCGGTTGTGCGTACATCATGTACACCATCGATTAAGCGAATAGACGGCATGATTTTTTGAAATTGTTCAAATTCAATCTCAGGAAAACTCACATACATACGACAATTTACTGAGTCGACTTCAATCCCTTTTAAGTCAACATTGTAGCTAACTAAAATATTAAGAATCTCTTGAGCAATACCAACTCGGTCTGCACAGTGAATATCTAAACGCATACACCCTCAGGTAAGGAAAAACTAGTTGGCGTGAATAATACGCTAACTCTGTTTACGAGCATAGTTTATTGTAAAGAAATTTGGACGAAAAAATGTTTTTTTACTAACTAGAGGGCTTTTTCAAGCACTTAACGCATTCAAGCTTGGCTGTTCACTAAAAGTCGGGGTTATTGCAACTCAATTTAGTCTAGCTGGCCTTGTATAAATTATATGCTGCAATGAGCGAATCATTACTGTCCATACGCCAATATTCGCTCATGTTTAATCTAAGTGGTGATTATTAAATTAAAGTAGTAAAGGTTAACTATTATTAAAAATTTAGTAGCTGTAACTACCCGTAAAACAAAGCTTTTATTTATTTTTCAAGCTGTATTTAAACAGTGTTAAAGATAACGTTGGTATGACAATGTTACCTATGATGTTAAAGATATTTTTTGATAAGTTTAGGTGTTTACTGCAGCAAATAGGGGTTCACACACTGGTATTTAACAATTACATAACCGATGTATGATAGCGCGCTCAACGCTTCCCCTCGCACAAAGGTCTATGTATACTTAGGCGCAATTGTAACTAGGATAAGGGTGTGACGCTTACCTAAACGTATAGCTGCGTTTAGCAAACCATTACCTTAGCTGCATAAAAACACTGATGATCGAGCATTTATTATACTTTTTATGAGTAAAAATTTAGCTAAATAAAAAACCACAAGGTCATCAAAACAATAATGAATTAGGAAGTAAATATGAGTTCAAATTCTGACAGTGGCTGGTTTGGTCACCCTAAAGGACTTTCAACCCTGTTTTTCACAGAAATGTGGGAACGAATGAGTTACTACGGTATGCGAGCGATGCTCGTATTATTTATGACAGCAAGTTTACAACAAGAAGGCCTAGGATTTACCGTTGCTTCTGCTGCTGCAATTTATGGCTTATACACAGGTTCAGTATACTTTTTAGGTTTACCTGGTGGTTGGTTAGCAGATAGATTGTTTGGTGGCCAAAAAGCAGTATGGTATGGCGGTATTATTATCATGTGTGGCCATATTATTTTAGCCGTGCCACATGAATATTCATTTTTCATTGGTTTGATCTTTGTTGCAACTGGTACTGGTTTACTTAAACCTAATATCAGTGCCATGGTTGGTCAGCTTTATACTGACGAAGATGAGCGCCGTGATGGTGGTTTCGCTATTTACTACATGGGTATTAACTTAGGTTCTTTAATTGGTTACTACGTGTGTGGTTACTTTATGGAAAACGTAGGTTGGCACTGGGCATTTGGTGCCGCGGCTGTTGGTATGGGTATTGGTTTAATTCAATACAAGCGCACACTTAAAAACTTACCAGATCACAGCGCCTTACCTGCTAACCCATTAAGTCCTAAAGGTACTTCGCGCGCATGGGGGGGTATTGCAGCATTTGTTATCGCGACCGCCGGTGTTACCGCTGCTGCGATGACAGGTGCTATTGTCATTAACCCATCGATTGTTGCAGGGTACACCGCAGTTATATTTACTGTTATCTTTTTCGTTTACTTTGGCCTTATATACTTCAAAGGCAAACTAACCGATGCTGAAAAACAAAGAATGTGGGCGCTATTTTTAGTCTGTGTCGCTTCAGCCTGTTTTTGGTCTGGCTTTGAACAAGCCGGTTCTTCATTAAATCTGTTTGCTCGTGACTATACAGACCGTCTGGTTGGCACATTTGAAATTCCAACGACCTGGTTCCAATCTCTAAATTCATTGTTCATTATTGCGCTATCACCATTCTTTGCCGCTTTTTGGATTAATTTATCTAAAAAAATGGTCTCGCCTACTTACAGCGTAAAATGTGCGTTGGGCCTCGTTATTATGGCTTCAGGCTTTTTAGTAATGTTTATGGCAGCACACTATGCCGCTGAAGGCTTAAAAGTAGCACCTTATTGGCTTGTTACTACGTATTTCTTACACACAGTGGGTGAGCTTTGTTTAAGCCCAGTTGCATTGAGCGCTGTAAGTAAGTTATCGCCTCGCCGCTTTACTGGTCAAATGATGGGGGTATTCGTACTTACATATTCTATCGGTAACGTTATTTCAGGATTACTTGCTGGTAACTTTGATCCTAACAATGTTGAAGAAATCCCGAACCTTTACCTACAAATTGCCTTATTTAGTATCGGTGTAGGTATCATCTTAGTACTGATGAGTTTTAAAGCTAAAATATGGGAAAAACAAGGTTTAGAACAAACCGCACCAACACAATAATTTAGATTTATCACACGCATAATTATGAGCTTTGATAAATGATATCAAATACCTCCTGTAGTTAACTGCAGGGGGTATTTTTATGGCCGCTTGATTAAACCCCACAATTTTTACATTCAGCCGTTTATTATTTATACCTCATCACTGTGCATAAACGAGTTTATAGCAGCAAACCATCAATACTCTTTGATTTTATATATATCGCAGCTAACCAAACTCATTAAAAGTGTAAATAATAAAATACAAAAACCGCACTTTTTTAAGCGCAAAAAA